>JAAVHP010000028.1 GCA_014799665.1 Clostridiales bacterium | reverse complement strand
TAAATCGACAAACCCCAATTTCAGTAACCTACTTGACGAGTATTATAAATAGGCTTTTACTTTCGATATCACTATTGTATAATCGTTATCCGCGGGGAGATTTCTCGCAAGCTCGAAATGACAGGGCTCTTAACGTTTCCCTTCTGAACAATACGGAAGAAAAAATATCATATCCAACACCCCGTGCGCATACTGTAATTACATGAAACCACAAACACAAGCGCAAGCACCGCAAACAAAATTCACTTCGCACGCGGTCAACATGACCGACCGCAAGAAAGCGTCGATGACGGGCGTAGCCAAGGTCGACGGCGCGAGCGAGACCGAAATCGCGCTCACCACGTGCATGGGTCGGCTTATAGTAACAGGCTCGGGACTGAAAATCGTCAAGTTCGACGAGCAGGACGGCAACCTCGTGATCACGGGCAATATCGACGCGCTTAAATACGCCCAGACCAAGCCGCCGCTGTTAAAGCGTATTTTCAAATGAGCGAGCTGTATTCGTTCATTTTTTGTATCGGTCTCGGCATAGCGGCACGTTTGCTGTTCATGCTGATGTCGCTAATAGCAAAGCGCACCGACCTTTTGCCCGTCACCGTTCTTCTCGACGCGCTGACGGTAATAATCGTCGGCGGGGCGTTTACCGCGTACGTGATACTGTCGGGCGCAACGCTCGCGCCGTATATGTTCGCCGCGCTCGGCGCGGGGTATTTACTTACCTATCGACTGACTAAATCGAAAAACCGCGAGACCGAGCCGCGCGCCGAAAAAACACAAAAGGACAAAAAAACTAAAAAGTCCCAAAAAATCCGCCGCGAAAAAAACAACTGTCCGAACGCTTAAAAATGCTCGGGCAGTTTTATTTGGTCTATAACGTTCAAGCCGTGCTCTTGCGCGTACTTCAACATTCCGCGCGTGTACTCGTCGTTTAGGTATTTCAGGTTGTGCGCGTCGCTCGACACCACGACGGGCGCGTCGTACTTTTTGCAGGTATCTATGAGTAAATCGGTCGGATATCGGAAACCGTGATAACGAATACCGTTTGCGTTAAGCTCGACCGCGACGCCGCACTCTACTGCGGTCTTTATCATGCCGTCGAACGCGCGCGCCATTTCACTCGTTATGTGCGGGCGCTGGTAAAAAATGAGATCGGGGTGTGCGAACACCGAAAAGAATCCGGTTTTAAGCCCCGCTTTTACGCACTTGCAGTACGCGACGATATCGCCGGTAGTCACGCCGTCGCAAAACGAATTACAACGCAAGTCGCCGTTCATGTATTCGTGCTGACCGAGAACAAGATAATCGAGCTTGGTTAGAAGATCACGGTAATAATCGTCGTGCCCGGCGAAGTATTCGATTTCGACCGCCGACAGAATTTTTATCTTGTCGCCGTAAAGTTCGCGCGCGGGTTCGAACTGCGAAAGGTATTTTGCTTCGAGAACGGACGACGTGATATACGGCTCATACGACCCGACGGGCGGTACGCAGTGATCGGATATTCCTATAACCTCAAACCCGCACCGAACCGCTTCGGCAACGTAATCGCAAACCTCGCCGCCGGCGTGCCCGCAAAGATAATTATGCGTATGATAATTGCTCTTGACCCGCACTCCGCTGACATCGGCGCGCGTATCGTAATCCTTAATCATAAAAACCTCAAAACCGACTACTGCTAATTATACTACTTATAATCAAAAAAGTCAAACGTACGATTTAGACATGATTTTTACGTATTAGTATTGATCTATTATCTTCGGCGCGCTACTCCCCTTATGCCACTTCGACCAAAACAAAAAACCGCTTCTCGGCGGTTTCTGTTTTGTCTATTGAGTTCTAAAATACTAACTACTTTATTTTATTGACTTAAGAAGTTCATTTGCAATAATACTGTATCCCGATTCCGACGAGAAACCGGAGAAATAACCTCCCGGCAACCAGCATTTTTCATCCATCGAAATACGTCTTATATTACTTTCAATCATTAATTTAAATTCATCCAAAGAAATGTAATTATACTTTGCCAACAGCATATTTACCAATCTATTGATTGATGAATACCCGATCGGACCCTGTATGATGCGCCTATTCTCAAAATTACTGTTAAACAAATCGCTCCACCTTACAGCCACCGAATTCCAAATTGACATAATGGCTTCCTGACAGATAGCAATGTAGCCGTCAATATCTTCTTTCGTCTGCCAATCTAACACGAGTAACTTCTTTTTTACCATATTGTTGATAAGTGTACGGGTAGATTTTACAAAAGCATTTAAAGTGATAAATTGCGGGGTATTCTTTGTAGTACCCTCTAAAAGAATTTTATCATACCATAATTCGCAATTCGGATTGGAATATAATTTAAGAGCGACCTCGACCGCCAAATATTCCGCCCGCGGCATACTTAAATCTTCGCTGGCGGCATACTTGTTTAGCTTGTTTTTCAATACAATTGCCAAAGACGTATCCACTTTCTTTGATGTCTTATTTATAGTAATGAAAGTGTCGATCTCTACTTTCTCGTCAACGCCATCCATTACGATAACGGGAATTTCTTTATCTTTAATTTCGTCGTATCTCTCTCTATGATCTCTTTTTAACATACGAAAGGCATAAACACGATGCTGCCCATCGACAATTCTCAACGTGGATTCGGGCTCGAATTTTTTACTTGTAGCACAAATAATAGCCGTAGGCAAGAAAAAATCGACACATAAAAATTCAACGATTTTTTGGCAGTGTCCTTCATTGATCTGGCGCTGATATCCCTCGAAACTAACCGGATCAAATACACTCACTTCTGTATTGTTTACAAGCCAATCAACTGTTTTCTTGGTGGCAAACAATTTTACATTATTTTTTTGTTCAAGTTGAATCATTCCTTTCTTCTCCCTATTTTTTTATACAATAACGTTATTATATTTTTTATTGCTTGTGCCTTGGCATCACCATTTTCATTTGAAACATCAAATTCATCGTCGGCATCGTCAAATTCATCGTCGGCATCATCAAATTCATCGATTTCCGATGTGCATTGACCGATCAAGCAATTAGCCAAATAGTTTAAAAATTCCCGATAGCTCTTAAAATTATAAATGATGCTTGCGATATGATATATTCCCTTTAAATCATAATCATAAAAATTATTTTGTATTTCTTTTATCAACTCATCCTCATAAGATATTGCCGTTTGCAATGCTACTTTTTTACGTCTATGTTTTTTCTCCTGTAATGCAGCTATTACATAATCTTTTATTAGAGCATTATCGCTTTCACTTGAAAAAATCTTAAAAAACCTATCGTAATGCTCTGCTAATATATCCGTTTTGAATTGCTCGACCATTTCTTCCTTGGTTTTTACAAAAAACAACGATTGCAATAATTTTTCTTCGGTATTTGCTTCTTCAAACAATACTTGCAACTGTTTATCGGAAGCTTTTAAAATATTAAACAGCTCTTCTGATATGCTTCTTTTTGTTTCTATATTCGGATCAAAGTCTCTACTTTTATAGATTGTTTTATGATCGACTTCTCCCCAAATATTATGCATAATTGATTTTATTTGCATTTCAAAGCAATATTTATTATTATACTTTCCCGTAACTTTATAGATTGTATGTCCGTTTTTTTGTACACAATTTTCATTAAAGTTAATTGTAATTCTGTCAAAATTACCTAAATCATGATATTCTTTCAGCAAACGGTAAATATTCGGCTCGGCATCCAAAAAGAAACACGTGATTCTGAAACCTATTAAATCCGGTAATTCCTTTGTTATGAGTTCTTTATTGGTATCTCTATCATCGGTAACGCGCCAACTTTGCACGTATCCTTTCCGAAAAATTTTTTCATGAAAAGAATCACATCCTTTAATTCGAGATTCCGGATTTTCAAAAATTCTTTGATTAGGACTTAAATGCTTTTTTAAATATAAAACAAATAATTTTAACTGTTCCTCAATTTCCGTCTTGGCCCAATAAAGTTGTTTGTCTTCAATTAAGTCTTTAAAAGCCTCTAATAAGTACTTTTCTTTGTCTTCAGTTTTTCTTATAATGTTCATTTCATCCACAACCTTGATTAAAAGCTAATTAAGCTCTCCTCTATTAGTTTAACACAAGTTTTTTTAAAACGCAACTAATGACAATAGATTCTACTGATAAATAGTCAAACATAAATTGCTAATACTTTGACGATTCAATAGCTCACATAATTTTACTGCCGTTGAATACTAATATATTATTGTCCTGATAACTCTAGTGAAATTGTTATCACTGTATGCTAACACCGACAGTGAGAAATAATTTTTAATATTATAAATTTAAATCTTTCGGCACAATGTGCTACGCTCCTCTACATAAACAGTATCTTGCGTCTAAGGCGGCACGGTTGACATCCGTGCTGCACTACTCGTCCACTGCCACTTCGACCAAAACAAAAAACCGCCTTTCGGCGGTTTCTGTTTTGGTCGAAGTGGCGAGACTCGAACTCGCGGCCTCATGGTCCCTAACCATGCGCGCTAGCCAACTGCGCTACACCTCGATATCGGAACGGAACTCGTCCGTTTCCGTTTGGAGCGGAAAACGGGAATCGAACCCGCAACCTTCAGCTTGGGAAGCTACTGCTCTACCGTTGAGCCATTTCCGCATTCACCGAAACGATTATACCACGCTTTATTGTTTTTGTCAAACCCTTTTTATTGATTTTACAAAAAACTACCTACTTCTTTTTGGAAAGAAGTAGGCAAGAAAACCTTACGTTAGTGTTAGGTAAAAAGAAAAGTCTTACTCACCTTGCGGCGGTTCGCCTAGATACCCCGACTTCGCTCGGTATGATGATGGTTAGAGTTTTCTTTTCTATAATATCGTTACAACAAGCAACGTTCGAATTTATATTGATTAGAATTACATTACAAATTAACGTGCGCACTTGCTTACGCTTGACAAATTCGCTTAAATCGGTATAATTAAAGATAATAGATATTTCATGCCGTTTTGCGGTTATGCGGCGGCAAGGCTGGGTAATTTTGGAACAAAAACAACACGCGCTCGAAATCGAGCATTTATCGAAATCGTACGGCGACGTTAAGGCGGTCGACGATATTTCGTTTACCGTAGAGCAAGGCTCGCTGTTTGCGTTCCTTGGCATTAACGGCGCAGGCAAAAGCACGACGATAAACATCATTTGTTCCATTCTCAAAAAGGACGGAGGCAAGATTACTGTCGACGGCTACGACCTCGACGCCGATCCCATGCCCATCAAAAAAGCGCTCGGCATTGTTTTCCAAACGAGCGTTCTCGACCGCGACCTGACTGTCAAGGAAAATCTCGAAGTTCGCACGTCATTCTACTCGATGAGCCGCGCCGAGAAAAAACAGGCTATCGCCGACATAGTGCGCCTACTCGAACTCGAACCCATCCTTAACCGTCCCGTCAAAAACCTGAGCGGCGGCCAGATGCGGCGCGTCGATATTGCGCGCGCCATGGTTCACCGTCCGCGCCTTCTCATTCTCGACGAACCGACGACGGGGCTCGATCCCAAAACCCGCCTCGTCGTGTGGGCGCTTATCGACAAGATCCGCAACGAAACTGGAATGACCGTTTTCCTCACCACCCACTATCTCGAAGAAGCGGACAAGGCGACAGACGTCGTCATTATGGACAAGGGCAAGGTCATTGCGCACGGTACGCCCGTCGAACTTAAAAACCGTTATTCGCACGACAGCATTATTTGCTACCGCGACCGCGC
This sequence comes from Clostridiales bacterium, assembly GCA_014799665.1. Lineage (NCBI taxonomy): Bacteria > Bacillati > Bacillota > Clostridia > Eubacteriales > Clostridiales bacterium. The sequence continues at coordinate 66,378 of JAAVHP010000028.1, read as the reverse complement.
CGAGCAATTAGAACAAAAGCTTGCCGCGGACGATATCCCGTTCTCGTACGACGACGAGCATTGCGCGTACAAGATTGTTATTCAGGACACGGCGCACGCCAAGCAGTTATTAAAGAAGTTCGACGAGTTCCTCACCGACGTCGAGATCGTCAAGGGCAATATGGACGACGTTTTCTTGAACGTTACGGGGCAAAAAATTCACGTTGCGGAGGATGAAGCCGATGAAAACTAAAACCCGCAACGCGGATATTTTCTTTCAGCTGACCCGTCGGCACTTACTAGTATTCGCCAAAAACAAAGTGCGGCTTTTGTACACGCTGCTAGTGCCCGTAATTATTTTCGTGGTATATCTTTTCTTTCTGCGTGGGCTCGAACTGGACGGGATCAGGAGCGGTTTGGCGCAAATGAGCTTGGAGCCGAGCGTTTCGCAAGAGCTCAAAGACTCGATCGCCGTGCTTATTAACGACGCGGTATTTTGGAAAAACGTTTACACGCTCGTCGACACCTGGATGATAAGCGGCATAATCGGGCTTACGGCTATAACCGTTTCCCTGCAAGCGAATACCGTAATCGTCGAGGACAAGCAGAACGGCGTGAACCGCGATTTCGCGTCGTCGCCCATTCACCGCAATGTGCTTATCGCGAGTTATTTCTTTTTTAACTTTATCGTCACCACGATAATCTGTATAGTGTTCCTTTTGATCTGCCTTATCTATCTTGCATGCATGGGCGAGCTCGCACTTTCCTTCGGCAACTTTATGACGATAATCGGCGTGCTACTGCTCTCGACCGTCGCGTCAACGCTTGTTACGATCTTTATCGGCTCGTTCATCAAGTCAGAAGGCACGCTTGCCGCCGTCGTCGCCGTGTTCTCAACGGCCGTCGGGTTCTTGATCGGCGCGTATATGCCGCTCGGTATGCTGCCCGTTTGGGTGCAGGGCATTTGCGGGTTCATCCCCGGCTCGTACTCGTGCGCACTGCTTAGGTACGGGTTTATGTCGACGCCCATCGCCAACCTGTCGGCGCACCTTTCGGGAGTTTTGCAGCCCGAATTCTGCACACAGCTGATGGATATGCTTACGACCAACTTCGGCTATAAACTTAATTTCTTCGGCATTCCCGTCGGCGAACAGTATCAAGCGCTCGCGCTCGCAATCTTCATTATAGTGTTCGTCGCGCTCAATATCGCAGTGGGCAGCCGAGTATCCGCTATTCTCGGCATGAAAAAGAAGAAAAGCAAAAAGAAATAATTAGAGGTACGCAATGAGCGAATTGATTAATACCAACGATAATCGCATGACGGTATGCTATTGCGGAAACAGCAAGGTTTTTCCGATGATAGCCATGTCGGCGCTGTCGGTTGCGACGCGCTCGTCGCGCCCGCTGACCGCGGTCATACTCACTATGGACTATTCCGAGCTCGATCCTAAATTCGTTCCCGTTACCGAAACGCAGAGCGAAATTCTCGACCGCGCGCTGAAAACGTTCAACCCCGAAAACGATGCGAAGATCTTACGCGCCGACGCGGAGTACCGAGCGGTTTTAAAGGGCGGGAAAAACGAGAAGTCGTTCTACACGCCGTACACCCTGCTAAGGCTGCTTCTTTCGCACTACAATTTAGGCGACAGGATATTATACCTCGACGCCGACGTTATGTGCTGTGCAGATCTTGCCGAGCTGTTCGACGTCGATCTGACCGACTACGAGTTTGCCGCGGTGCGCGACCACATGGGACAGCATTTCTACGGCAGAAATTACTTCAACGCCGGCGTTATGTATTTCAATCTGAAAAAGTCAAAAGAAACCGGATTACTGGACCGCGCCTGCACGTTAGTCAAGACCAAGAAAATGATGCTCAAAGATCAAGACGCGCTCAATAAAAGCGCAACGAAGAAGCTGATACTTCCCCGTCGATTCAACGAGCAACGCGCTATAAAACCGGACACCGTTCTCAAACATTTCTGCCAAGGCATAAAGTGGCTGCCCTTTTTCCACGTATACAATATAAAACAGACCGAGCGCGACAAGGTACATAAGAAGCTTAAAATCAACGACTTCGACGATATCTACGATTTATACGACGAGCTTATCGCGCCCCAATTAATATAGATTTGCAAAATAAAAAACTCGACCGCGCGTCGAGTTTTTAGTTTACATATTTTCTTGTTCCGTCGCCTGCGACGTTTGCTCTTCGTCTTGCGGTTCGGTCGGCGCTTGCGGTTCTTCCGTTACTGCCGCCGCCTGTTCTGCCGATTTCTCTTTTTTACAGTTAAGCCACACGCCGTTCTCGTCCATTTTGCCGATACTGCAAAGAAAATCTTTTTCGGCGAATGCAAGGATAATTCCGTAGTAGAGAATTATGTTTTGACAAATCATGACCATGTCGAACATACCGGCTATCAATATACCGAGTATGGCAAGCCCGGCGAACAATCGCGCCGAGGTCGGTTTTTTAACGCACATATACACCGTCTGCACGCGGTGGAAAAGATAGGCGGCAAGCCCGAAAATACCGAGCGTCGCCATGATTTGCAATATCGTATTATGCGCCCAATAAAACAAAGACGATTCGTCGACGCCGTATTTAAAATACAGTCCCGAACCGAACACGGGCGCCGCCTTAAAGCCGTCGAGCGCGAGATTCCACAGTCTGAACCTGCCACGGTCCTTAACGCCGTTTTCGATATAGATATGCAGCTTGTCCAGCATCCAGTCTTTGAAGCAAAATACCATGATTATCGCGGCGATCAACAAACAGCCCGCCGCTATCCAAATACCCAAGCGCCGTTTGGCGACAAAGCACAGGAACACCGTGCCGACCAAGTACATCGGACCCGCAACGATAAGCGAGCCGCGCGCGTACGTAAAGAATATGGCGGTAAACATTACCGTTGCCGCCAGAAAATACAGCAAGGAGTATTTCTCTTTCCAAGCCAGCCAAAACGCAAACGGCAAACACAAAAGCGTAGTGAACGCGATCGAATTACTGTTACCCCAGCCCAGCAGAATATATACCTTATCGGGCACAATGCCGTGCAGATCGGAGTTGAGCATGTACAAGAACGCGAGCTCGACGGATATGAGCAGTCCCATTACGACCATGCACTGCGCAAGGTAGCGCATGGACTCGCCTTTTTTCCACTTGACCGTACAAAAGACAAACAAATAGAAAACGTAATACAGTAGCGCAAACGTAAGTCCGTAACCGAGGTTCTTTATCGTATAATCGTGCGCGAATAATCCGTTCGTAAGATACGACGCAGCGAACGCCGCAAGCCCCGCCGTTAAAAAAGTAATCTTCTTGAAATTGCGATACTGTTTGTAGTAAATAAAATTAAACAAAAACGCCGCAAGAAAAATCGCGCCGATCAAGCAGAGGTTGATCACGTACGGCGTGGTTTGCCAAATACCGATATCCGCCCAGCCGGTCGAGCCGTGCGCACGCGGTATGCAAAAATACAAAAGAAGTACCGTCGGCACGAACGGTTTTAAATCCTCTTGCATTACAAAAATAAACGCGGTAGCGATTACGACGATCCAAATAAAGGGGAGTTCGAACCCCGACAAATGCGAAGCAAGCACTACCACGGCAAGACAAAGTACATACCAAATCGAATTTTGAAAATTACAAATTCGAACGATCGCCTTATTTTGTTTGATTTTTTCCAATGCTTGTATCACGTGTTTCCGTCGATAAAAGAAATAATACTCGGCATGCCTAACGAACAAAAAGTTCAGTCAAACAATACGCGAATTTATTATAGTCCTTTATTTAGACAATGTCAAACAAATATCCCTCTACTTGACCATTACGCTTGATTTATTGAGCGAAATAAGGTATTATATCGGTATGGAGTTTTCTAGCGTCAAAGATATAGCGATATACGGAACGGAGTGTCTTGTAGATATTTCGCGCGGGTCGGGCGATAAGTGCGAGCTTATCACCGCCAAGGAGAAATACTTTGACGTGCAGTGTGATAACAACGGGCAGCTCACCGTCACGCAAAAAAAGGGCAACTTCTTTTATAGGATAATCAATAGACGATTCGAGTTCAAGCTTGTTCTGCCGCGAAGCTTTAAGGGGCGGCTGAGGTTCAGGAACAAGAACGGCGGGCTGTACCTGACGGGCGGAGAGTTCGAGGGCGTCGAGCTTTCTACGTTCAACGGGAAGTTCGATATTCGGGATATTTCGTGCGCCGAGTTCGGGCTGAAAATGAAAAACGGCACGATCGATATTCATCGCTTGACCGCCGCGCAGACGGTGTCGCTCAGGTGCAAGAACGGCAACGTCAAGGCGGAAACGGTATCAGCGTCGGCGCTTACCATATCGAGCGATAACGCGGGACTGTCGGCTGTCGATGTCAGGACCGAGCGGCTCGATTGCTCTACGCATAACGGCACGATCGACGTGAACGGCATAGCCGCGCCCGAGGTCAAGCTCGATACGTCAAACGGCAAGATCTACGCCGCGATCGTCGGCAACCGCGACGAGTATCGGGTGTCGCTCGAAACGTCGCACGGCGCGATCACCGTCGACGGCACGCCGAGCAAGAATTTCACCGATCCGTCGGGGCCCAAACGCCGTGTCACCGCTCGGACGTCCAACGGCGATATAGATTTGAGATTTTTGTAGTTTTTCCCTACTTCTTTTGGAAAAGAAGCAGGCAAGAAAACTTTAAGCTAAATATAACAAGCCGTATCAAGTTTTTCTACTCGATACGGCTTTTTTTCATGCCATTATTTTTCACAACGGGAACACACCGTGCCCGTCATCGCCTAAAATCAGCTTATAGACCATGCCAACGACAACGGCTAACACCAGTATAATCAAGAAGAGCATAATAAAATCGTCGGCGGCTTTTTCCCTTAACGTGTACTTGCGTCTTTTGCGTGTCGTGGGTACAGCGTTCTTACAGCTTATAAAGATATGCGTTACTGCGAACAGCACCGAAAACACGATAAGCGGGATATTCGCGAAAACGATACCGCTGAACAGAAAAACGCACGACGGCAATATGGACAGCGACAACGCTCTCAGCCAACCCGGCTTCCGTCCGCAGACTATCCAGAAAATAATATACGCTATGCACAGTCCGCCGTTTACGGACAGATAAACTATAAGCGCGTAGTCGAACCAAAAATTAAAATAGGTGTACGGGATATTGAAAATCATCAAGACGAAACATCCGAACCTGCCGATCTGCTCGGCAACGACGACCTTCTTGTTTCGGTACGTATCCGCGTTATCGTTTTGGTGCCGTACCGCGTATACAATATTCGGGATCATGATGACCGCCATTATAGCAAGCCCGTAATAATTAAACCAACCCATGCTTTGATTGTATCACACTTCACCCGTTTTATCAAGCGTAATTTGTCGACAAGAAACGCGCGGGCAAAACAATAGCGCGCAAATTTCGACCCGCGCTTCAATCTATACTGATTATATTATGACAAACTCTACCCATGCATTCTCCGATCTTGACGACGAACCCATTATCCCCCCGCCGCCCGACGACGAGCCGATCTCGACCGCCGTTTTTCGCACGCTTCCCGACGCGCTCGCCGCTGCCGCACCGCCCGAAAGCACTGTGCGCACAATCGGGTTCGACAACGTAGACGAGCTGCTCCGCGCGGGCTACCGCGTGAACCGCGACGACGAGCACGCGCCAGACGTTATTATCGCGCGCGGCGGGCTTATAGAATTCGGCATTGCGCAAGCCCGACAATGTAAAAAGCTGATACTCGTACCCACGCACGACTTCGCCGCCGTGTGCTCGCCGCTCTACCGCGCAACCGACGGGGCGTTCGCCGTAGTCAAGCGCGGGCGCAAGCCGTTTGCGGCAGTGCTCAATCCCGAAAACATCGACGACAATCTCGCGGCGGTGTTCGGGGAGATAGTCGCGCTCGATCTCGCGGCGTTCGACCTTTCCTTCGGCGCGCATATGCGCGGCGACGAGGTGGATACTGCGCTCAATGCCGACGTGTCGAGCCTCGTTACATCGCTCACCGCCGAGCTGAAACCTATTGCCAAGAACAGGACCGCCGCCGCGCAGGCGCTCATGCGCGCGGGCGAAAAGTGCGCGCACATAGTCGAACGCCGACCCGAACTGCTGTTTGCGTCGGGCGCGACGCAGACGGCGGAAGCGTTAAGAATGCTATGCACTGCCGAAGAACGCATTCACGGTATGCGCGGCGAGCTCGAAACGGTGCTCGGCGCGATACTGATCGATTTCTATATAAAGAACCGTACCTCTACGCGTTTCGAGTTCCCGCCGAACAACGGTAAGCGCATCGACAGTATTTGCGAGTTCTTCCGCGTGGACGTGCGGCATGCGTGCATACATACCACGCCAATATACCCGCCCGTTAAAATGCGGCTGTGCGAGTACCGTCGGCACGAGTTTGGCAAGGAGCAAGCGCGTATGCTCGTCGAGCTTAAAACCCGTCATGCCAGGGCTATGCAGGTGTTCAAACGCCTGTACCCCGACGACGGGTTCGGGCTGAAAACGCTCGTCGACCCGACCGACGTCGGGCTATGCCTTGCGCTCGCGCCCGACGTGTTCGCCGCCGACAGTATGCTCTCCTTCCTTAAACAGGCGGGCAAACTGGAAAAATATATAATATAGTTTTTTCTTCCTTCTTGTGAACAAGAAGGAAGCGAAGAACACTTTAAGTAAAATAATTAAAGAGTGGTATGTCTATACCACTCTTTTTGTAATTAATTTAAAGTTTTCTTGGTTACTACTTTTTCAAAAGAAGTAACAAAAAAATCATTTATTATCGACTTTTCTGATTTTGCGGTTATAAAGCAAAAGCGACGGAACGAAGGTAAAGGGTGATATAAAGATAGCTGCGAACACGCAGGCTATGATCGAGAACACGAACACGAACGCAGCGACGAACACGAGGATTATCTTGGTCAGGATCAAGAATAGAATCCCGTCGGGCGACAGCGAGAAGATTATTCCGGGCAGGCTTATTATATGCCCGCCGCCCGTACACACCTCGCGCACCGTGCCGTCCCAAATCATCTGTGCAGTGAACGTGTACGCGAACACCGCAAGCACGATCCCGGTAACGAAAAGAAACGTGAACATATCCTTATTCACAATCGAAAGCGCGGTGAAGATTATGAGCACTACGCCCGCAGGGATGATCGAAAGCAACAGCGCGAGGTTGCGGCGTTCTCTAAGCCCGGACTTTTCCATATCCTTACGCAATTTCGCGGCTTTCTCATTGACGAGCGCTTGCTTCTTTTGTTTAAGGACTTGTTCCTCGTGCGCCTTGCGGTTAAGCTCGTCGCACGCCTTGCATATAAGCTTAGGATTAGTCTGCGCCGCCTCGCCGTCACGCACAACCTTGCCGCACTGCACGCACATGCCTATTATATCGGCGGACACCGCGGGCTGAACGGGCAGCGGCGTTTGCGTAACGTGCGGCGCGGTATTAACCGTTTCTTCCCCGCCGTCCTCGAAGTACGAAATAGGCACTTGAAATAATTTCGAGATTCGCGATATTGTATCGAAGTCGGGCAGCGACTCGCCGCGCTCCCACTTAGACACCGCCTGATAGGTCACGCTCAGCTCGTCGCCGAGCTGGGCTTGCGTCATATTATTCTTCTTTCTAAGCTGCGCGATCTTCTCACCGCAATTCATAATAGCGAACTCTCCTGCGTTTTTACAATCTAATTATACACTTTCGCGCCGAAAAATTCAATATTATTCACTCAACCGTTAGTTGAATTACACTATTATCGGTTGAAATCGCTCAAAAGCCGCGATAAAACATTGACAACCTATAACAAGGTTTTCTTTGCAAGCTCGGTATATTTCTTTACAAATTCCGTTTTCGCTGCGGTATATCCGTCGCGGTCGTGTTCGTACTTTTTCCATAGCCGCAATTTGAGTTTTACGTAAGCCTGTGCAATTTCGGGGTGAGCGTTTAAATAATCTCTGAAATATATCTCGTCTTTATCGTTTTCGAGCCGAATATGCAAATGAAAAACTTTTTCGGCGAACCCGTTTTCGGTGTAGCCTTTATTCAATGAAATGCGGTCAGCGTTTGCCGACATAACGATATACCCGCGCTCACGAAGCATATCGGCGACTTCTTTCATTTGCTCGACAGAATTTACCACTATCAAAATATCGATGATCGGTTTTGCGAAAATACCCTCTACCGCCGTACTTCCCACGTGATGATATTCGATATCGAGTGGCAATATATTTTTTAACAGTTCGATTTCTTCCGAATACCACTCCACCCAGCACGGATTGTGCTCGGTGAGAAAGATCGGGAATAGTTCCCAAAGTTCTTCCAACGTCATTTCGGAAAGTCTTTTCTTTTCCATATAAATATAATAACATTAAACGCATAAAAAATCAAAGATTTTTATTATGCGCTTTCGCACCCGTTTTGCGTATACCGATTAAAAAATTACAAAAAGTCGGTATTTAAAATATAATAGTAAGCGAGCAATTCTCTTGAATACTCGACGATTTTTCCTTCGGGCAAGATCAGCATACGGGTGATGCCTATTTGTTCGACGAACTCGGGATTATGGCTTACCAGCAAAATCGTGCCCGTATAGTCGCGGAAGTTCTCGCCGATGACCGCCTGAGTATCGGGATCTAGGTGGTTGGTCGGCTCGTCCAAAATCAATAAATTTGCGCGTTCGAGCAAAAGCTTGCACAAAGATATTCGCGCCTTTTCGCCGGGCGACAGCACGGAAACCTTTTTGAAAACCGAATCGCCCGAGAACAGGAAATTGCCCAGCAAATTTCGGTGCTGGATATCGGTATATCCCGTGCTTTCGGTGTTTTCGAGCACGGTTTTATTCTCATCGAGCAATTCGAGCTCCTGCGCGTAATAAGCTATTTCTGTTTTTTTGCTGAAAACTATTTCGCCGTTTTTTGGATGCAATATCCCCATTATAAGTTTTAGTAGAGTTGATTTGCCCACACCGTTTTCGCCGACGATCAAAAACCGCTCGTCGGGATTGAGTATAAACGACAATCCGTCGTACAGGTTTTGTTTGCCGTCGTACCCGAACGTTAGGTTCCGCACTTCCAAAGGCACCTTGCCGCTCGACGTTTTCGGTTCCAAACGGAGATTTACGTGCTTATAATCTTTATCGCGTTTTTCGAGCGCTTCTATCGCCTTTTTGAGTTTTATCTCGCGGTCCTGCCCCATTCTTTTGAGGTTGTGGTTTGTGCGCGACGCCTGTTTGGCTTTCAAAACGAAATCGGAAAGCTTCTTGATCTCCTGTTCCTGCTGGGTGATACGCAGTTCTTTAAGGAGCTGTTCCTGCGCGTATTTTCGCTTAAACGCCGTGTAGTTGCCGTCGTAAACCGAGATCTTATGCGTTACCTTATTTACGAACAAAATTTTGTTTACGACCGCATTTAGGAAATCGACGTCATGGCTTATTATCAGGACGGAACCCTTATAGTTTTTTAGATAGTTAGTAACGAACTCCTTGGTGGTCGCGTCGAGGTGGTTGGTCGGCTCGTCCAAAAGCAGAACCTGCGGATTGGAAAAGAGCACGTGCGCAAAAGCTATTTTGGACTTTTGCCCGCCGGAAAGATCGCCGAGCTTCATGTCGAGCAGCTCGTCGTTTATCTTCATATCGAAAATAAGCTCGAGCAAAATATTCTCGGCGTTATACGCGTCGTAACCGTCGAGACAGGCATGGAGCTCCGCCATTCGGTTTAAAAGCTCCGCTTGCTCGGCTTCGCCCGCCGTTTCGAGCGTAGCATAAATAGTATCGAGTTCCGCTTCGATCTTGCGCACGGGGCGCGCGTCGAACAGATAGTCCCAAACTGTTTTTTGTTTGTCGGCAAAATCGATCTCCTGCGGCAGATACCCGATCCGTGCTCCGCCCGTAAAAATTTTGCCGCGATCGAGCTCCTGCTCGCCCAGTATGACCTTGAACAGCGTCGTTTTCCCCGCGCCATTCACCCCGACGATACCCGTTTTGTCCTTATCGCCTATAAAGAATTCCGCATCATCGTATATGACCTCGGTGCCGAACGCGAGAGATAGATCCTGTCCTTTCATTAATTAAAGCCTTTAACCGTAACCGTAATTTTTATTATTTTAACAAACGTATGATACCGTGTCAATTTTTTTGCAGCTCGCTTAAAATCGTCTTGTATGTTTCGGTGGTTTTGACTTCCTCCGTCGGCAAGGAAGTCGCGCCTTTATCTGACACGTCGGTCACGAGTCCGCCGCCCGACGAGTTGGCAAACGTTGCGCCGAACGCCATGAACGAATTGTCCACGTAATAATTGCCGTTGAAATTATGGAGTTCGACGTCACCCGAATAATACAGATTGCTCTCGTAGATATTAGCCCCACACGCACCGACGATATTGCCGAAGTATACGTCGTCGGGCTTGACACACTCGCCGACGAAACAGCTATCGGTAACGCCGCCGCCGAAGAACGCCCTACCGCCGCTGACGGTAAACAGCTGTTCGCGCACGTACCCCGCGATCCCGCCGACGTACGCTGCGCCGCCGTTTATAGCGGTAACATCCAATCGATTTTCGCTTATGCAATATTCGGCAGTGCCCTTACCGTAGGTATCTATCTCGCTCACGCCGTATATCCCACCCACGCGAGCGGTTTTCGCGGTCACGGTAATATCCCCGCTAGAAACGCAGTACAAAAACTGCGCACGCGCGAGCGCAGATATTCCGCCCGCATACGCCTCGCCGCTGCCCGAAACATACACGTCGCCCTCGTTCACCGACTTATAAATATACCCGTACGCATAATCGGCGATCCCGCCGCCTAACGCTTCGTAACCGTTCCCCGCTTCCGCTCTTGCCGAGCCGCTGTTTTTGCAAAACTCTATCCCGCCGTTCGACGCGTAACACACGCCCGCCGCATACGCGCTGCCGTTCGCGGCGGAGCTTTCAACCTCGCCCGAATTTACGCAGTTCGTGATATACGGGGTATACTGATAATAGAAATTGTTATAATACGCAATACCCGCCGCGATCGCATTTCGTCCGTCGTCGCTCGCCGACCCGTAAGTCGAAGCCGCGGAAATCTTGCCCGTATTCTTGCAACCCTTGACCATATAAGTATTGGTCAAAACCACGCCGCAAGTAATGGGATTCCAATCCATGTTCGACGCGGTTTGCGCTATATCCGCACTGTTCACGCAGTTCGAAAGTTCGTTGTTGTTCACGACGCACACGCCCGCGACGTCGAAAGTATCGGAAACTATTTCGCCCGTAACGGTGCAGTCTTGCAAGTAGCCGTCGTTAAAGCCGACGATTCCGCCGAAGCTTGCGTTGGCGCTTGCCTCGCCGACAAGCTTGAACTGTAAATAATTGACGGTGCAGTTTTTGATAACGCCGTAATCGGCTTCTTGCGTTTTGTCATTATATATAGCGCCGTTGTTCATGACCATTCCGCCGAACGCCGTCTCGATAACGTTTTCGTCATCCGACTCGATAGCCTTAACGCTTCCCTTAATGTTGACCGTAACGCCGTCGAACTCGCCGTAGTTGACGATCGCGACAAGCGCGGAATTCTCGTCCGTTTCGATATCGGCGTCGACATTTACCGTAACGTCGGCTACCCGCGCGCCCGCCGAAACGGTATCGAATATCACGCCGCGCGCGCCGTCGACGGTAACTCCCGACAGACTTCCGTTAAGCGTGCCGATAGCCGCGCCGTCGCCCAAAATCAGCTTATGTCCCTCGCCGCCGATCTTGCAATTCATTTCTTCGACCGCTTCGCTCAATACGATATCGCGCTTCAACACGTATTCGTTTTGTGACGAAAAGTCTATATCGCTCAGCCGCATCACCTCGTACACGACGGGAGCGGCAGGTTCGGAAAGAAGCGAGACCGTAATCGTCGGCACGCAAACGACTACGGCTACGCCTACCGCAGCGCACACCCCCGCTATAAATATCTTCTTCTTTTCCCTATAACTCAACGGGCGTTTATCTATAATTATGTTTTCGCCCTCGAACTTAACGGACAGCGCGTACTTTATAGAATAAATCGATTGAAGCCGAGATTTGATCTGTTCGGTCTTAGCCGCGTCCTTATACACGCGCGCCAAGCGCCTTGTCTTGTCGAGGATCAACAGCATTTCGAGCGGCGACACTACCTCGTCGTAATAAAGCCGCAAGCATTTCCCCGCCGCGCCCGAAAACTTTCTCGACAGCTCCGCAGGCTCGCTTTTTTTTTCGTAGCGCGAGATCTTCAAAAGCTCGAGCTCGTGCGTCGCAAGAATTTTTCGCGCTTTATAAAGGTAGAGCAACGACAGCACGGGAAATCTGCCCAGACGGTATTCACCTATCCGCGCATTTTCCGCCAAACCGTCGAACTCTCTTACGTCGTCGGTTTTTACGGCTTGAAGCAAGCGTTGTTCGGTCGATCGCGCCATACCCTACTGCTTTTTGATCTTGACCTTTCTATCCGCCGCCCATTTGTCGAACGCGTCGAAAAGATACTGCTCGTTGACAGTACTGCCCTCGACCGACTTTTTGAGCAGCTCGCTCGTTTTGGCGAACTCCGTAACGAGCGCGGCTATATCCTTGCCCTGCGCCGCAACCGCCGCCGACAGCTGTTCGTTTTCCTTGCGGATAGCTTCTATCTTGTCGGCGTTATCCTTCAAGACCTCGGCTATATCCTTATTAATAAAGTCGCTTATTTTTTCAACATTAGCGGTGTAGCCGTCGAGCGACTTTTGCAGTTCTTTAAGGTTGTACGACGAACGCTTTTCGGATATGAGCGCGTCTATCCGCGCAAGCTGGCTCTGCGCGGCGTTCTCGATCTCGACGAGCGACGAAATTCTGTCCGCAACGGTCGAAAACCGCGCCGACATCTCCTCGACCGCCTTCGCATACCGCTCGCCCGAAGCCGAGTATTCCTCGATCCTTTTTCCAAGCTCCTGCCCGCTCTTAGCCTGCGCATTGAGCGTGGAATGGACCTTGTCGAGCTGCGCCATCGCACTGCCCGAAAAGTTTTTAGTAAGCGCGTCGAGGTCGTTTCGAATTTCCTCGTACGTCTTGCTCACCGAATGCAGACTGTCCTGCAAGGGCGCAATCAGATTGCGGTACGCTATAAAACTGTCTATAAGTTCCTTGATCGAGTTATCGCTCATTGCCTTTTCCTCTTTAAAACGTTATTTGCCGATTTGAACATTTCCGCTATTTCCCGACTGTCTTTGTCGAGCGTGTCTATAATTATCTTCTTCGCCACGTCGTTGTCGTCGACAAGCGGATAGAACTGAACTATATCGGGATCGAGCGCCCCGCCGCCCTTCGCGCAAGCGTCCATGAGCGGGAACAGCTTTTGATCGCCCGAGCGCGTAAACATCTCGCGCGCTTCGGCGTCCATGCCCTGCCGCCAGTACTCTACGCCCGCGTCGCGAAACTTTCCGTAGCGCAAGTATTGCTCGTGTATCGATATATAAATTAATTGCTTTTTGCGCAGCTCGTCGGACGACAGCCTGTCGGCGGCGGAGCGCGCGTTTTCGTACTGCTCCAACGAACAGAACTTTTCGATACGCTCGACGAACTCGTCGTCGTCTATCTCTATTCTGCCCGCAATGTCTTTAAGGTACGCGAGCGCCGCTTCCTTGTTCTTGCGCTCGAAGCACTCCGTAAATAATGCGTCGAACGTTTGCGGACAGTCGCTCTCGGCAACGAACAGATACTGCCTTGCACGGGATATGCCGACGTAGAACAGATTGAAGTAGTACCGAAAAACGGAGTTCTCGTCGGCGGTCTTTCTGTTGAGCGACATATCGCGTAGATACCGCCACTTGTCAGCGTTGTCGCTCAGAACGTCGACGAGTATTACGGTGTGGCGTTCCAAACCCTTCGCTTCGGCGACGGTAAGGATCTCGGTCTTGCCCAAAGCATTGCGAAGCTTTTCCTTTTTCTGCTGCGAAGCGACGATCACGGTGACGTTTTCGAACCGCTTTTCGCCGAGCGAGTACGCGAAGCTCTTGTCCTTGACGAGCACCGCCGCGGACGGCAACGGCGACGGCACGCTCTCGCCGCGCAGCACGAAGCTGTGCGTGCCGAACCTCTGCATATTCATTTCGCCCAGCTTTTCGGCGATCTTTTCTATCGTCGCGGTGCTGCGGTAGTTGTGTTTGAGCTCGTCAACGCCCGTAACGTCGCCGTACATTAGGCGCTTTAAGTACCCGAAATTGAAGTACGACGGGTTGATCATTTGCAGCGCGTCGCCCACGCAGAACAGCTTGCGGCACAGCTTTTTCATAAGACAAAGGTTTACCTGCGTAAAGTCCTGCGCCTCATCGATAACGCCCACCGAGTACATGGGCGACGAAATTTCGCGCAGAAGCTCGCGGCTCATGATATTATTATCGGTATAACCGCGCTTTTGCAGGAACTCGGCGTAGTCGGTCGCAACCGAATAAATAACGTCGCACTCGCGCCGAGTAAAGCTGTCTTTGCGCGCCTCGGCATACTCGTCCCTGCCCATCATATCGGCGGGCGCGTCGAGCTCATACTTACCGAAGATCATACCGTAAATTTCTTTGTAGATTATCTCGGGCGCAATGTGCTTGATCTTTTCGAGCGCGCCCGAAAGCCGATAGTTTTTTCCCGAACCGAGATACTCGTTAAGGAAAACGCTCTCGCCCGCAACGCGCTTTTTATCGAACGCCTGCGCGTAAATATCCTCTATAAGAAGATACTCCACCTTTTCTTTGAGAAACGCCGAAATGCGCTTTAACGCGGAAATTATCTCGCCGTCCTCGTCGACCGAGAAAATAATGCCGAGCTTGTTCTCGACCGCCTTTTTGTGGTCGTAGTCAAGAAAGGTCACTCGCCCGTGCTCATACGCATAAATAAAATCGTCGATATTTCTTGTGAAAAGCTCTACTCGGCTTTTGGTCTCGGTCAAAAGTCCGCGCGAAAAAGTTGTGTAGAGCACCGCGCCGCGATAGCTTCGGCAAGCGCAATAAACTATCTTTTCAACGCAAACGTTGGTCTTGCCGCTGCCCGCAACGCCCTGAACGAGCATATTCGCGTCCTCGGTCTCGACGATCTTGCGTTGCGTTTCGTTGAGGTACGGGAAGTTGACGATCCCGTCCGCACCCGATACGAGATACAGCCGAGTGAGGTCGACGTCGGTAATGCCGTCGTCGGTCTCGCGCACGATAAGCGCGATCTTTTCGTGCGCCGAAAGATATTCGCCCAGCCGCCTGTCCGTTCCGCCGTCGTTCTCGTTCTCGCAGATAAACCTGTAAAAAACCAGATCCCCGCCGCTAAGGCGCTCATCTCCGCCGCCGTAGCGGAAGAACAGCGTGTACGCCCCGTCCTCGGTCTGCGCGGAATAGCACCCCGCGTCAAGCTCGTCCGCGCCGAAAACGCTTTCGGCAATGCGGGACACGAACGCGTCGATAGCAAGCACTCGGCGCGTAAGCGAAATAAAGCCCTCGGTTTTGTACGCGCGACGGCTCGATGACAACGCTATTCTATTCGTGTTTGCCGTGAGTTTTATCATAGTGCTATAAGCCCGTTTAGGTATGCCGCGAACTGCTCGGCGGAGAGCGGAAACGGAACATCGGTAAACACTTTAAGCCGCGCGTCTGTAAACATGCCACCGTCCGCGTCGAACGTGATCGGCGTGTTTTTTCGGGAATGCTGCGCGGCAATATCCGCTTCCATGCGCTTTTTCTCGGCTTGTTCGCTTCGCTCTTTCAGCCGCTTCTCTATCGTTTCCAAAGCGCGCTTCTTGTTTTGGAGCTGCGACCGCTCGTCCTGACATACAACGGTAAGTCCGGAAGGTAAATGCGTAACGCGTATCGCCGTCTCCGTCTTGTTGATATGCTGACCGCCCGCGCCCGACGAGCGAAACAGGTCGATACGCAAATCGCTCTCGACTACTTTTTCGACGACCGCCGCGGGCGTTACCGCAAAGCACAGCTCGTCGCTCCGCGATTGTCCGGAATAAACCTTGTGCGCGCCGGAAAGCGGACTTAGCCGCGCGATCACGTCCGCGCCTTCCGCAACGAACGATATTTCCTTGACGCTTCCGCCGCGGGAAATTGTATTTTCGTCCTCTATCTTCGCCCCACGCGACGATAAGTCGAACTTAATTAGCGCGAACAACGCCGTGCCGAGCTTGGACGAACCCTCGCCGAGCTTAAATCTGCAATACGCGCGTTCGACTACGTGCTTGCACCCGAGCGCGTCGGAAAGCGCCGTAGCCGCAACCGAGGCCTTTCGCTTCAACGCGGAAATCTCCTCGTAAATCGCCGCTCGATCGGGCTCTGACAGTGCTTCGGCAAGCAACGCCGAAGCGGCTTTCTGATCGGCAATGGCGGCAGTCAAAGCTTCGAGCTTGTCCTTTATCGATCTAAGATCGTTGTACTTGGATAAGACGGACAAATAATACGCTTTGTCCGCCTGAACTTCGGGATATTCCAACAGCTCCTCCGTTGCCGAGAAGCTATTGAGCGCACGCTCCGCCGCGCTTATTATATCGCCGTAAACACCGTACATATTAGTATTATAACATTTAAATGCGCCAAAAGCAAGCTTTTGTCTTTCGGCTATCGCCGCCCGCGTTTCCCTGCGGCAAACGCGCATTTACTCGTGCAAGCTCATAAACAGTTTATTGTTTTTATCGAAATAGTGATATAAATTCATGGCAATATCATAATAGACCAAGCATTGATTTTAATGCCTGTCTCACCTTTTCTAAATCAGTTTCGCATAACAGCGGCAAAACTTCTACGAGTTTTTCGGGTGCAAGATCCCACCACTTTATTTTCAGTAATAGCTCGATAAGTTCGTCGTCAAACCGCTTTTTTATGAATTTTGCGGGATTACCGCCGACAACGCTGTACGGCTCTATATCTTTCGTTACTATGGAATATGCCGCTATTATACAACCGTCCCCGATTTTTACACCGGGCATAATTACGCTTTCGCGCCCGATCCATACGTCGTTACCAATGACCGTATCGCCCTTAAACGGTAGCTGCGATAAATGCGGCGGCGTATTTTCTTGCCATGCCCCGCCAAACACGTTGAACGGATAAGTAGTAACGCTTGACAGCCTATGGTTTGCCGCGCCCATAATAAACTTTACGTTTTGCGCGATCTGACAAAATTTGCCGATAGTCAGCTTATCGCCGAATTCGGGATAATTAAATAGAACGTTGTTTCGCTCGAACTCAGTTGCCGCTACGTCATCGTCATAATAAGTATAATCGCCTATAATTATATTCGGAGCTTTTACTACGTTTTTAATAAAGCAAGACGTTTTGTATTCATTGGGGAATATGGAATTTGCGTCGGGGATATTTTTCATATTTATTATTATATCAAAGATAACTGGATTTTTCAAGCTTTTAAAAAGCGCCCGATTTGTTCCTCTTGGATTCAGATCGGGTGCTCTCGTCAGTGCGTTTTGTTTAAAACAAATTTTTAATATAAAGTTTTAAAAGCCTTGATATAATTTATATATCATCCTCTTCGTCGTTGTTAAACTCTACTTTATATTGTCCGTCTTCGTACTCGCTGTAAAAAACGGAGTCGTCGTCTAACCATGCACAAAATGCGCAATCTTTGGCAAAAAAGACCGTTATGTTTTTAGTGTCGATATTTTCTTTTACTTCCTTTTGCGTATACGGCTCGTCGCGTAATTTTTGGGCATTGAGATAGTTCGCCGTTTCGGTAGAAATTCTATCGACGATCACATCATAACGATTTTTAAAATCTTGCAAAAGATTTGCGATTTTTTCAATGTATTCGGGTTTAATGTCTTTGTGGTTATCGAGAAACATTTTGTCGGTCATGTCGACTTTTACTTGAATACCGTCGACCGTTCCGTACGCATTTGCCTTAAAATGCCCAAATGCAGAAAAAAGCACGTCCTCTTTTATAACGAACTCTATACCGTTGATCAATACGGTATTTATGCCGCCGTCTTTCTCCAAGGCGCTTTTTTCTATTTCGTCATAGTTTAAAGTAACCTTATGTGTTTTCGGCTGTTTCTTTTTCTTTTTAAAAAAGTCAAATAATCCCACGAATTTTCTCCTTAAAATCAATATTAAAAACTATAACATTTTAGATAAAAAAAGTCAACATAATTTATATTCAAGATATAGTGCGTATCTTTTCATTAAGCGCTTTAAGTATAGTGTCTTCGTCGTATCCGTTATCGCCTATTAACGCTTCGATCTCATAACGGCATTCCGTCAGTTCACCATTGTCGTGCGGAATAAAGCCAAGGTCTATGTCTCCATCGCTGTCGGTCATAAGCCATTCATGCACTTCGTCTCTGAATCCGGTAATGGGAACTATTTTTCCGTTCAGTAAGTATTTTATACACTTAATATAATCATCTACGATCGTTTCAAGATCGGTGCGAGAATCGTCCTTGGGCGCTTTATGCCCTTTAAGCCAAAAGAGCACACCTCGTTTTGTCTCTTTATTAGAAAGTTGCCTTCTCTTTTTCATTTGATACCCTCGCAAATTTTAATTGGGAAAAGCAGATAAACTGTCTGCTGTTAAATCATCCTAAATTCATTTTTTAGATTATTAAATCTTTCCAGTTCATGAGCCTTGATTTCAAATAACGGATTATAGAAAATATGTTGTATCACGTCCGCATCCTTTAATATTTCGTCAAACGATCCATTTGTAATCTTCTTATCGCTATGGTGATAAATAGCCGAATAAATCAATTCGATTTCTTCAAAAGAGAATATTTTTAATTCATTTATAATCTCTTTTGCCATTACTGCTCCTTTATGCGCATGATCTGTTGAGTCCCCATTTTGGTAAGAATATATATCATGTAGCATTGCTGCAATAATAGAAAGTTCTACGTTTTCTTTTCTCTTTTCGGCAATAAGAGCGGCAGCTTGTGCAACACCGTATAAATGTATATAAGCACACCTTCTTTCGCCGTTGTCTGTCATATTCAATATTATACTATCGACTACTTCTCGAACCTTTTCTATTCTATTCATATCTTGTATCCTTTTTAGTCAACATTTCATAACAACCATAATGGCTATACTATTTAAATTATATCGTTCAAATATTTTTTTGTCAATATGATTTTATTGCTAAATAACTTTGCTCGTCGCGCTTTTGCGTTTGAACCATAAGATTGGGTGGTTCATGTGAAACAATATTCTAAAATATCTCTTACAAAAAAACACGAACTCTACTTTACGCAGGTTCGCATTATTCACTAATGACGGAGAAGGCGTAACCTAAAACGAATATTCTATATTAAAGTGAAATTTATCTTACAAATGTACCAACTTCCGATGATTTTGTCATTCCAAGACGTTTGTAGAACTCTTGGTCTGAAAGCACTATTGCTCTTTTAGCACCACATTGCTTTGCGCGCTTTATAGCTTCATAAACGACCGCTTTGCCGAGACCTTTGCCTCGATGTTCAGGAACTGTTACGACAGGCTCTATATAAGCCGTTTTGCCACCGTCATACCACACTCCGCAATGCGCGGTATATTCTCCATCTTTTATTGCAAATACTTTGATATATTCTGAAATATCGAGATGTTTTTCTGCTTCTTTTACTTCATCACTTGTTTCTTCCGGAATACCTTGATGGTCAAAACCGTGGTATATCACCAACGACCATTTCCACTTATCAATTTCTACATCCTTGCCATTAAGATAAAATCCTTCGGGAAGTTGGTACGAAAGGTCATGCGACAGGTCTATTTCCAGAACGCTTTCCGCATACTGCCTTTCAAAGCCAGCGTTTTCAAGCAGCTTGCAAAGAACCGTATCACCAAGATTTGCTTTTACAGTTGCCGTGCCACCTTCGGTTTCAATCACATAAGAAAGCATCTTCTTCAAAAGGTTTTCATCGGAAATGGAATGTAGTAGATACCATCTGTCATGAAAGCCCATATCATACAACACCGCGCCAACGAGTTTGCCGCTTTCATCCCTAAATAAAGCGTTTTTTTGCAACATATCCACGTCAAGATATGAACTTGTCATCATCCAATCGAAACGCCCCCAATGAAAATGCTCGTTCACTCCGTTATCGGCACACTCTTTAAGAAAATCGCGAAGTTCGTAACATTGACTATTAAACCGTTTGTTATTTTTATAGTTTTCAATTAAGTACATATATGCCACTCCATTTGTTAAATTAATGTTTATCGTACAATCATTATAATACATCTATATACTAAACGCAAGTATAAAATATAAAATGCCACCATGACGGGGGCTTGATTTATAACAAGTGCCTCGCTCGCAATCCCCTAAAAACGTAAAGCGTTTTTCGGGGAACCCCCAAGCGCTGCGCGGCTTTGGTCATGTACCCGCCGCTTTCGATATGACCGAAACCCGAAACCGAAACGGACATTCAAAGGAAACGCCGCTAATTTTACGGCGGGATTGCCCGTAGAAATTGCGAGCGACCTTTGGCGCACGCGCCAAGCGGTTAGCGAACATATCGCAAAAGATTTCCATACTTTATTCTATACATATTTCTTTATTTCTTGTTTGTAGTAATTTTGCTTTACTCTTTGCAATAGGTTTCACCCGCCTTCTCCGCCTCGAAAAAAACACCTTCACGGTGTATTTAATAGCGATATAAAGCAAGGTTGTTTAATCCTTGCTTTTCTTGTTTTGTTTTGATATAATGACTATGCGATAAACAATAATTTAGCGTATATAATTTATGAATATTAGTATTGAACCTATATTGATTGAACAAAAATCTGTTTTCATTCAGATGATGGAATTATATATGTATGATTTTTCGGAGTTTTCCGATGATGATATAAATGAATATGGATACTTTGGTTATCTACGCATTGATGACTATTGGAATGAGGAAGGAAGATATCCCTTCTTTATTAGAGTTGATGGAAAACTTGCAGGTTTGGTTTTAGTAAGGTCTTGCTGTGAATATAATGATTTGTCTAATCCACACAATATAGCAGAATTTTTTGTTATGAAGAAATACCGCCGTAAGGGCGTTGGTAAGGTAGCTTCTATAAAGATTTTTGATATGTTTCCTGGCGGATGGGAAATAGCTCAGTGGGCAAATAACCTGCCTGCCCAGAACTTTTGGAAACAGGTTATTAGCGAGTATACAAATAAAAAATATGATACGTTTTCCACAACAGAAAAAGACGTGGTTGGATTTACATTTTACAATATGTTTTGATACAAATATATATGATTAGCCTAAATTCCAATTTATCGCTAAACATTAAAAAAGTATTGCCCACTATACTTCGCTTAAGAAGTTAGTGGGCTATTAGTTTTTACAACAGGGAAAATTCCCTATAACAAACACCATTTGCGGTGTCCTTTTTCGTTGGCGGGGAGTTTTACTATTTATACGAACCCAAATTAAGAGAAGATATATGTTTTAAGTACATTGCATATCCATCTTAACGTGATTAAAGTTGCGTTCTTTTAAGTCTTTTACGCGAATGTAGAAATACAATGTTCCGCAATCTCCCCACATAAAATTGTCGTCGTCTTGCACGCTACCAATCTGCATGAGTAGCGTCCATTCGTCTTTTTCGTTTTCTTTTAAGCCTTGTATGTATCCGCCGGATTGAACATACGATGCCCAACCGCCGATCATAAAACTGTCCGTGTTTTGCCATTGAAGCATATCGTAGGCGTCGTCCATTCCGCCCATAGGTCTATCGCAATATATTTCAAACGCTTCTTCGCAATCGTCCATGTCCGGGTATGTTTTAGATATGTTGGAAGATACATAAAATTCTTTATATACAATTTCAAGCGTATCTGGCTTGGTCGGCGTTGTCAATTTACAGGTATTGTCAAAGAACAGAATTTTGAATGTTCTGTCTTGAGCAAATTCTTCTTCGCCGCGTTCAAAATTAGGGGCATTTATTTCATAGCTGTCAGCAAAGAGATACAGCAATCCCAAGTTAGGAAAACCACTTAGCTTGCCGTCTGCATTTATCTCTGAAAAATCAATTTGTAAAAGAAAAGGCAGCGCGTGGTTTTTCCACGTCGGCCAGACAAAATTTTCGGGAACAAGCGGAAGTCCGCCGAACTTAGAAAAGCCTTTCCGTTTTGTTTCCGTCAGTTGCGCACCCAACTTTGTAAACGGCTCGAATTTGGTAAGCCACTCATTAAACTGTTCGTCGGTAAATTCGGGTTTTTGTTTGTTATTTTTTTGCGACGCCGACGCTTCTTTCTTTTTTAAACGAAAATATACTACCGTCATTATAAGCGCGCCGCCATAAAACATAATAAACCATATAGGTAGAGTAAATCTGAAATTGTACGGGAACGCGTCAAGCGCGACAACGCCTATAAGATAGGTTAAAAACGCGATAGTGCCTATACTATATAATATTATTGAACACATCAATGCACGTTTTTTATCAAACATTTGTTATGCCTCCGAAAGCATATTTAAATTATATCTTTCAAATATTATTTTGTCAATATGATTTATTGCTAAATAACTTTGCTCATCGCGCTTTTGCGTTTGAATCATAGAAATAGGTGGTTTGTGTGAAGCAATATTCTAAAATATTCTCTTGCAAAGAAAAATACGAACTCTACTTTACGCAGGTTCGTATTATTCACTAATGGCGGCACGTCATCATCCGAATTTGAACTTTTTAAATATGATGATGGATTTGGTATGCTTTTTCTCATTTAGTGCATTGACATTATATATCTCCGATACACAGCATTTGTTGTAAATAATCTTTAAAATGGGTTTTCATATTTATACCTGTTCGCCTCCCCTTTCATAAAATAGAATTTCCCTTTTGCTGATATAAACTATTCTTACAATAACTTGCAATTATTTTAATGTTATAGGAGTGCAAATGAGGATTGGCATAGATATAGACGGTGTTTTAACGGACACTATGAGCTTTAAGTTAAAATATGGCACCAAATTTTTTCAATCTAATAATATCAATTTAAATACATACGAAATACGTCATATATTTAACGTTTCAAAAGAAACCGAAATAGAGTTTCGCAGACGTTTCTTTAAAGAGTATTATAATACTTCTGATTTTTTACGCGGCGATGTTGTAGATAAAATTGATAAGTTGCATAACACTGGACATGAGATTTGGATTATAACAGGCCGCGAGGAAACCGATATTAATGGTTTTAATTTAAGCCAATCAATGGGCGAAATAACCGAGAACTGGTTGAAAATGTGTCAAATAAAATATGATCGGTTATATATGTCTGTGACGCAAAAAGCGGAGTTTGTTCATGAACATAATATAGATTATTACATAGAAGATTTACCCTATTTTCTCGATCAATTTTTTGAGCTTAATTTTAATCGCTGCATATGCTACGATACATCATATAATAGATATTCTAAATATTTAACTATGCTGCGAGCAAAAGACTGGCAAGATATAGTCAATATAATAGAGGAACACAAATAACATGAATAAGCCGAACGATATTTGGAAAATATTATCAAGGGACGTCCCTGTACAAAAATTGGGGAAAACAATTACAACTATACTTGAAGATGATAAGTCCAGCAAAAGCGCCCAAAAGTCGCCGAAGGTTCAAATATTTGAATTGTTAGTCGCCGAGACATTAAATTTATATGATAATAATATTTTATGGGAAATAACACGAGCATCAAAAGATGGTGGAGTTGACTTATACGGTACTTCTAAAAAAATTATCAAAACTCCTTTTTCAAATAATTTTATTAAAGAAATATCTCTTGGGCAAGTTAAGCATACCGAAGGGAACGGATATGGCATTGGGCAAGTAAAGGTAGATTTATTTAAACTTAAAAGTGCCTGGTTGCGTATGCGCGATGACAATAATTGCACATTAAGACAGTTTTTGTTCATCCTTGCTACAAATAACGATAACTACATAAATAAATTAAATAACGATATTGAACAAAATTCACATAGTCGTGATATTGCAGAATTAAAAGATTATGCTAATATTACTCTTCTAAACGGCAATACATTAATAAAGAGTTGGAAATTAAATTTTTCATATTTTAAAGAGATATTAAAAAATGCAATAACTAATTCAGAGCTAGAAGATTTTGAAGCGTTTATAAACAACCAGCGTGATGATTGGCTGGATATTAATATTAACGTAAGTAGTATGGATGAGGAAACTTTTTTAGTTGGCGAGACTTTTTGCATTAAGATTTCAGTCGCTAATAATTTTCCGTTCTTAGATTCTCGGTTATATTTGAAGTGGCGGCCTAATACCAATAACACAATTCAAATCATGTATCCGCTTAATGCGGCAGATACGAGATCAAAGGGAGTTCATTTAAAAAAATCTACAGAATTATTGTATGGTCAAGAAAAAGAGTTCAGCTTTGTTTTTAGAGGCACACAAGTAGGACGGCACGGTTTAGGCAATATAGATCTATGCTATGAAAATGACAAAGTAATGGCTTCCGTTGCGCTTCAAAAAGTGCATTTTTTAAATGGATTTTTACCTAATAAATTAATAGAGCCGACGCATATTCAAGAATATAATGCACTAAGTAATTTTATTAAAAATAATAAAACTATTGATAATAATTTTATGTGTTGCGCAATTGTCGGATGTGGCGGACTGGGGAAATCCACAATAATCAACGAGCTAGTTTACGCCGCGTCGGGAAATGGCTTTTCTTGCGTTGCAGTCCAGCATCCGAAAGATAAAATCCATGAACGTGAAGTTATTACCAGGCTATTCAATAAATTGATTTTTCCCGATTCGTCTTCGATTTTCAGAGCTGAGCAGGCCATAAATACTCTAAAAGATATTTTGCGTACGAATTTCGAACAAGAATGGCACAATCATTTGTTAGATTATTTTTCGGGGAAAAAGCAAGTATCCCAAAAAATGATTGCCGAATGTCTTGCAACATTAATTATGACCATATCCGCCGACAATAGGCTTTTAATTTGGCTAAGCGATTTGCATTGGGGAGAACAGGAGTTTTTTGGCATCCTTGACGAAACGCTGGGGATATTGGATCGTCATCAAAATTTATTGGAAAACCGTTTGGTTATTATTTTCGAGGGTAGAGACGGTGAAACTTTAAGAAAAAACGATTTAAGCTATTCGCCTGATAACTGGTTAAATTTCCTAGAAAATGGCTTTTTGAATATCATAAATTTGCCGTTTTGGAATAAACAGATGTGTGAGGAATTTGTTAAATCACAATTTTCTTCAACATTAAACAACAAGATTGAAGATTTTATAAATGAAACAATTCAGTCTTCGAATAGTGTTCCCATGCACATTGTACAAAATATTAATCTTATGTTAGAAAATAAGATTTTAGGATTTGATAATAATCATAAGCTGATTATTCTTAAAGCTTTTAATAAAGAACTATTTTCAGGTGATATAATTACCACTATAAAGAATAGAATAGATTATTATGAGAAAAAATTTAAAATATATGTGGAATTACTTGTAATTGCGGCAAAATGGAATGATAAGATAAAACCGCAAATGAATGATTGGATAATTGATAAATTGAATTTAACTGAAAGCAATAAATTTTTAATTAAGCAAAGCGGATTCATTGAGGATATTAATAATTCCGTAAACACTATTAAATTTAGACATGAACATTATTTAAATGCATTTAATGAGTACCATATCAAGAACGATTCGCTTATCGATGAATGCTTTAGCTTTTATACGTCAATGCCCGGCCTTAATGATGATGATAAATTGAATATAATTGAATTGAAGAGATTATACTCAATTAAGGATTATGAAAATATTTATAATGATGCTTTCAATTTATTACAAGAGACGCAAGCCGACGATATTCGATTAGCGGCATATAAAATAATCGATCAAATTCAAGATAACGTGAGTGTTGTAAAGCTACTAAAATATGAAGTTTATTTTGAGATATGTGAACTCATTTTGCGGAATGGGAATTGGAATGATGGATTGTCATATCTAAACAAAGTTTTTAACATTAAAGAAGATTGTATAGAAAACATTTTATGTTATCTGAAAAGCTATCAAGAATATGCTAATATTCAAGCTGATAGGTTGTTATTTGACGATTCAATAGAAAAAGCTGAGTTAGGGATAAAATTAGCAGACCGATGCCTTAACGATAAGAAATATGAGTTACACTATAATAGAATTAGCCTTTTAAAAGAAAAACTACAGGCTAGACTTGCGGTTTGTTATTGGTTTTCCGGTGATTTTAGTCTGGCATATAAAATACAAAAAGACTGTTTACTGTCGGCAACGCACCGTGGAGATTTGTATTCTTCTGCCCATATTGCTTATGAAATGTCGACACTTGAATTCCATTGGGATTACGACAAACCAGCCGCCCAAATGAAGGAGATTTTATTAAGCTTTGATAATAATCCTATTCCGTATCTTGAACATGAAAAGACTTTAATTGAAACTCAATTATTAATTGGAGAGGTTTTATATGCTATTAAAAACAATAATGATGTTACTCCGATAATCATTAAGATAAACCAATTAATTGATTTTTATCGCCTTCGCCCGAAAGTTTATGAGGAATATTTATGTAGAACTATTAGAGCTTTGTGTCATTTCTATATGCAGAACTATGATGATTGTTTAAATGATCTAATGGTAGCTCTAAATAAATCCACATTTAGCAACATGCCCAATCTTGAATGGAAAGCATATGTGAATATGGCTCAATTTCTACATTTCAAAAGAGATAATAATTGTATTCATTATGCTAGGAAAGCCGTCGATTTATTTTCGACAGCTATTGAATTAAATAAAAAAACCTCGTTAAGTTTTAAAAGAATGGTGGCGCCGGCTACTGATATTTTAGCTAACATATTACACCAAGAATTACCCCAAATATCCATTAACGACAAAAGACATGATAATATTCCGAGTATGCTTGCCGCAAATGTAAACGGTATAACTTTTTTTATAATGAATTAAGCTCAATACCGTTACAATAATCTGTTAAACATTTGCAAATATTTTCGCCTACATAATTAATTTCATTTTGTGTGTGCGCATCGCTAAACAAAATATATCCTTTAGTGTAAATATTTTTTGTAGCCAAATACTTAACAAAATATTCTCTAAATGGATCTGACCAAAAATCATTGCTATCACTTCGTATGCTGAACCAGCCTGCATTTCCGGATAGAAACAGTTTTGCGTGAAATTTTGTAATAATTTCATTTATGTCGCTGATGATTTTATTCGTTTGATTTTTCCATGACGGCCAACATGTTTTGTTCTTTTCTAGAAGTTTTTCACAGGCTATTGCGGCCGCGAGCGATATATTTTCACCTGCATGAGCACTGGAAATCTTTAATTTTTCCATAATAAGCATATTGTATTTTTTCCCAAGTACGACCGCTAACGGTAGCCCATTTGTAAGCCCTTTGGATAAGCAAAGAAAATCCGGATAAATATCGTAAGCGACAGTCGCTCCACCATATCCAAATCTTATTCCCGAAGTTACTTCATCAAAGATAAGAAGTATATTTGAATTATTGCAAAAATTTTTTACTTGCATCAATAAATCTGGCGAATAATTTGCGGGGCACAAAACTACAGCGCATAGCCTATCTCTATTGTCATTAACGGTATTAAGCAGTTGCTCTTTTGAACAATAAATATAATCTATCGTTGAACTCATAGGTATCCCAACATCTTGTGGCTTTACATTATAGCTACCGCAAATCGACCAGTCTAACCAACCATGATATTCCAAAGATAATGTGGCACTTTTTCCAGTTAAATATCTCGCCGCTTTTACGGCGGCATAAACGCTATCCGCACCGTTTTTGAAAAATTTTATAGACGAATACATTGGATATCGATTAAGTAAAATATCCGCTAATTCATATTCTCTAATGCTCGGCAAAGAAAAATGACAACCTTTATTTAATTGGGTTATTATCTCGGAATTTATTTCTTTTCTGGCATGTCCCCATACAACAGAACCCATCGCCATTTCACAATCAATCCATTTATTGTTGTCAGCATCAATAAAAAATGCTCCATTAGCCGAACGAATTACAAACGGGCTGTAATCGGCAAAAAGTCTATTGGGACTTTTTGCCAAAGTAGAGCACGCTGCTGGAATAATGTTTTTATATTTTTCGAATATTAATTTGTTTTTTATAAACTTGTTCATTCGCTCACCTGATTTTACTTCCCGGCCAAAAGCATTGGCTTAATACTTTAAACGGCAAAACATTACCATATAAGTCCACTATTACGTCTTTATCGCAAATATGTGAACGTAAGCTCCACCAATATTGATTATCTAAAAGTTTCAAAAAATTGTCAACCAAATAAATAATCGGCCTATTGTTAAGAAAGAAGGTGCTGTTAAATACTTGTGACAACCAAATAGACTCCTTGGAAACAATATAAGAAAAGTCAAGATACTCCGCAATTAAATTCGCATCAAGCAATGTTTGTTTTATTGCCTCTATTTCGGCACGTCCTTCACATAAATCAATAACAATATATTTATCGCGTAAGTAAACAATGCTGTCGTCAATATATTTTGAAATATCGTTTTGCACATATGTCGAATGCTTGCTCCAAAACAATCCAAGATTACTTTTTCTGTTAAAAGTTCTGTGTGGTCCGCAGCTTGTTTCCCAATGATAAAGCTTAATCTGTGGATTTGTTACCGCCATCCATCCATGCTTTCTTATTCTGAATTGGTAATCCCAATCTTCATAGCCATTAAAAAAACGTTCGTCTAAGTTTCCCACCTTTTTTACGGCGGGATATGTAATATTGCAGAAAGCAAACACTGTAGCTTGAATCTCAAAATTTTCATTTAACCCTATAAGTTCGGGTTTGTTATTCAGAAAAAGATGTCTTCCCACTGAATTGTTAAACGTTATTCCACAGCACTGTATTCCGTTTGTTTGTGGATAGAGCAACATTCCACCGACTATACCAATATTTTGATTTTCGAATGACTCCAATACATGCTTTTGCCAATCTTCAGTAAGTATTAAGTCTGAATCTAAAAACGTAACAATATCGCAATCTGGTAAAAATTTCAATGCTTTATTTATACTTTTTGCGCATCCCATGGGCTTTTCGTTTTCGATAATCTCAATTCTGACAACAAATTCGTTTTTTATATTTTTACTATCCAAAAGTATGTTTTTTGACGCTTGAGACGAACCGTCATCTACAAAAATAATAGTTGACGTATATTGTAAAGACTTAAAAAGTGAATCGATAAACAATCTTAAAATTTTTTCCGTTTGTAGAACAGGAACAATTAAGCAAAATTGACTTCGTTTCATTGGTACTTCTCCAATTTATTCAATGCTTTTTCCAATTTTTCATTCGCAATGCATTCAAATACATCGTAATCGAATAATTTATTTAGAAAGATATATTCTTTAAGTTTTTTATGCCATGAGAGCATCTCTTCTGATGAAATATTTTTTAAATCTTCAATTAAAGAAAGTGAATACTGATAATGACAATTTAACTCATTTGGTGAAAAAGGTATTTTTAAATTTTCCATGTGTTGTTTTAGGATTTGTCTTGCGATTAACCTTTGCGTTTTGAAATACTCTACACTTGTTGATCTGGGGTGTACACGATACTTATAAAGCGGAATGGGTAAATTAGCAAATTTCATTGTGATACTGCATTTGCACCAAAGGCGAAAATCTTCCGCCATATTAAATTCACGCTCATAACGCATTCCAGATTTCATCAATGAACTTTTTCTTATCATGGCTGTCGGATGATGGATGCTAGTCTCGCCAAGCAGTAGGGCAGTTTTTATTTCGTCATCAGTATACTTGCCGTTATGTAAATTTATTAAGCTATCATCTTCGTTAATTCTATAATAACGTGTGCCACAAATATCTATATCTTTGTTGCTCTCCATAAAATCAACTTGATATTTAAGTCTATCACGCAGACTGATATCGTCATTATCCATGATAGCTATATAATTTCCTTTTGAGATTGATATCCCGTAATTAAGTAAAGGCGCAATTCCGTTACGATTTTTAAATTCAATTAATTTTATACGATTGTCTGCATATCTCTTTACTTCATCCACGCAATTCTCGTCAGAAAAATCGTCAAGTATTATGAACTCAAAATCAGAAAAATTTTGAGAAAGTATACTTTCAACTGCCCGAAAAAGATACTTTATATTGTTCCTGCTAGCCATTACAACGCTAACTTTAGGATTTTCCATACAACTCCTCCTACATTTTCTTAAAATAATTGCAAGTTATTGTAAGACCTTTTTTACTTCGATTGATGCATTGCGCCTCTAAGAATATGTCTTGTATTCGTGAGCAAATTTACCTTGCTTAGTGTAAACACTTATGTACAGAAGTTATCATATTAGAAACATAAGAAACTCGTCTTTCCAATTTAAATCCTCATCTAGCAGACACATATTAGAATGATGGTAATGCAGCAAATCAAAAGATGGGTTCATTACGGATACACAAAACCATTACAAAACAATAATTAAGTATATGGCTTTATTTATATCTACACGAAAAATGTCGAATTTTTTTCCATCTCACACAATATTTTAATTTTTGTAATTTACGTTATGTTTGTCTCTGGAATATTTTGTGATAAGGCGTCACTTCATTTACATACATGAATTAATCTCACTTTTGCTTTTTCATTTAAATTAGGAAGGTAACTTGTCCATTATGGTATAATGTGCAATAGAAAACAACTTTTCGGAGGAATTATGGACTATTTGTCTAAATTTATCAACTACCTGCAAGCCACAAAAAACTTATCGGATAAAACTTTATCTGCGTATCGCAGCGATCTACGACAGTTCTTTGCTTATGAGCAAGATATTCTTCACCCCCGATATTTGTTCTTTTGTCTCCCATCTAACATCTAAGCTAAAACTTAAAGATACTTCTGTTCAGCGCAAAATAATCACGCTCAAATTATTCTATTCATATCTAATAGATACCGAAGTCATCGACCGATCACCCTCTGCAAAGCTCAAGTTTCGATTCAAACAAGAACGCAAATTACCCAAAACTCTTGCCGTCAAAGACATTTCCAAAATACTTAATTACTTTGATGCTGTTAATTACGATAGACTAACAACGTTTGCTAAGTTCGAGTATGTACGCGATGCGGCTCTAATCGATTTGCTCATAAGCACCGGTATACGCATAGGTGAAGCTGCCGCAATCCAATTGTCAGACATCATAATTTCTGAACGCGCGCTTCTAGTACTCTGCAAAGGGCGCAAACAGCGTCTTTTTTATATATCCTCTCCTATTACGTGGAATAGCGTAATTTGTCTTGTCAAAGAACGAAAAATAGACAACGGCACAAATCTATTTGTTAACCGTTATGGCAACCCAGTAAGCATACATGGTATAGAGTACATATACAAAAAATACTTGAAAAGAGCTAAAATTACATTTCACTCTACCCCACACTATCTTAGACATAAGTTTGCCACTAATCTACTTGCTAATGGCGCTGATCTCCGTTCAATTCAAGAGATACTCGGGCACGCAAGCGTGGCAACAACACAAATCTATACCGAAGTTACAACTCAACGAAAAAAGCAAGTTCTTAATAAATTCAACTACAGAAATAAGCTGTAAATAGTGGATAATATGTACTCATTAGAAACACGCTCACAAGCAATAAATGCTTATACAAATGGTGTAACAACAAAAGAAATTTGTAAAACCTTCGGTATTTCTCATTCCTCCTTATACAACTGGATTAAGCTATTCTCAGTTAGACGAGATACGGATAGAAATACTAAGTATTCATACTCACAAATAATTTCATTGCAAAAGCAACTAGCAAAGCTTGCTCGAGAGCACACTATCTTGCATCAAGCTTACAACTATTTGAACCCGAACTTAACGCAACGATTGGAAATAGCGGATAGCCTTAATGGGCAATTTCCAACAAAACAGATGTGCCGAGTTATAGGAATTCATCACGCTACATTCTATAATCATGACAGGTGTAGGGTTTTAGTAACACAATATGAGCTACACGACAAGTTTTTAAAAGAACAAATCACGCGTATCCATGCCGAAAGTGACGGGCGTTTCAGTGCTAATAAGATTTTTCAAAAACTCACAAGTCTTGGAGTACATACATCTTTGGGTAAAGTTTCATCATTGATGAAAACACCTAATCTCAAAAGCAATCGTCGCAATTCTCCAATGCATACTAATGATGATGCACCTAAGTCATTCTATTGCAAGAATAAGCTTGAACAAAATTTTAATCAATCTGCTCCAAATTAATTTTGGGTTGGCGATATAACTTGCATTATAATTGACAAGAACAGATATTATCTTTACGTTGTAATGGAACTATTTTCACGAAAAATACTTGCCTATGAATTGTCTATTAGAAATAATAGCGCTCTTACAGTCAACACTTTCAAAAACGCTTATGAAAAAAGAAATTTTCCTAAAGGCTTAACAGTTCATAGTGACCAAGGCGCGAACTATACTTCCGATCAATATGTTTCGTTATTGAAAACCTTAAAAGTTGAACAGTCTTTTTCTCAATGTGGGACACCTTATGATAATGCCGTTATAGAATCGTTCTTCTCTAATATGAAAAGAGATGACATACATAGTCGTCACTTTGAATATTTTGATTATTTGGTTGATGCCGTCAAAAATTTTATTGAGCATTATAATTCTTACCGGCCGCATGCGGCTCTTGGATATAAAACGCCCGATCAGAACGAAAGTGAGTATTTTTCACAAATAACAGAAACCAATGCGAATAAAACCGATAAATAAAAAATGAACAGTACAATTTTTTTGTCATGAAAAGTCGTACTGTTCACATATTGCATCGAATTATTTTTTGCAACTGAAAAATATAAAATCCGAAAGATGAATTGTACCGCCGAACACGTTTGGATAGCGCTTTCGCATATCGTCGGTTATTCGAGACTCTTGACATTCGGTTATTATGAAACCCGCTTTTATAATTGAGTTTATCAAGCTTGAAACAGTTCTATGGTATAGCTCGTAATCATCTACTACCCACTTTATTTTTCTCTTGCCCTCTACCCAATAGTTGCGTATATTTGCATATATACGCTCGCCTGTTTCGGAGCTTGTATATCTTGGATATTTTCCGTCCAACGCAGTTACCATCGGGTGCGACATACTGAAAATCAGTTGACCTTCGCCGTTTAATAAGTTATAAGCACGTTTCATCATCTCGTCGAAATTTTCTATATAATCAAAAACAAGCGAGCTCGTTATCAAGTCGAATCGTTCTTGCAATGAGGTTATATCTTCCATTGCCATTTTAGTATACGTTATATTGTCCGCACCGTTATATTCTTTGGCGTAAGCCAACATTTTTTCGGAAATGTCAATGCCTAAAATTGACTTTGCACCCATATCCGAATATTGCTTTGCGTGCTGCCCCATACCGCAACCGATATCTAAAATCTTTTTATTATGTAAATCCGGAAGCAATGAAAGTAAAATGGGTGTTTCGATTAAATCATTAAAATTGATATCGTTATCCCTTATATTTTTGAAATTTTCAAAAAAAGAATCGTTATCGTAAATATTTTGTTTGGACATTTTTTCGCCTCCAACGCTTAATTAGGTTTATTATAACACAAAAACTTTGTATTTTCGACCATATATATCATAGAAACAATGGTTGGCACTATGGCGTGTGCTTGATATATAACAAGTGCGCCGCTGCGCGGCTTTGATCATTCACCCGCCGCTTTTGATATGACCGAACGACTAAACCGACGCTGATAGCTTTTACAGCGAGATTATGCGCGGATATCGCGCACGGGCTTCGGCTACGCCGAGCGCCTAGCAGTCAATACAAGGCAAAAATATTTGCTTGCACGTATATTTTTGCCGCAGTACTCACGCAAGTTACTTGCGCCCGAAAAAAACATAACCGCTAAGTTGTATTGACTATTTTTTTCATATTATTTTTATATTTACTACGGCGCACTTCTCATTACCTTATTCACCTTTTCTGCCAACGAAAAACGCACCCGATTGGGTGCGTCTTACGCTGGCGGGACGAGTGAGGAGCAAATAGAACACCGATATTAATGTCGCAATCTTTTACGATGCACTACGATCATTAATAATATTTTGATAGTATTACAATATGATTGCGATAATAATGCTTTAAGAAATCTCACAAGTATATGATCTTAAAACTCTACCGACAAGTATAAATAAAACATACAATTCTCTACAATGCTTTGAAACTAATCCCAATTCTGAATGTGCAAACGGTTTCATTCCCATAACCTCGCCTTGATAATCATTTAATGACTTCAAATATACATATTCATTATCTATACCCATTCCTTCATGGACAAATTTGTTTCTTAACTTATATGTACTTGTAATAAGTTGTCTAATAAGACTTTCGCTAAAATTAGAATCGCCTTGAAAAAAATCCACTAACGCTTTAATTACTTTTTCCTTTTTATTTCCGGAATTAGAAATAAATAAAGACTCTAGTATTACGAGCAATAAAACTAATGCCTCGTCATATTTTTCAATTGAGGCGTTCTCGTATGCTGAATTATACATTTGTATAGCGTTTTGCCACCGTCTGATTTTTGTTAAAGAGAACTGTGATAATAGTCTTTCATCCTTAAAACAACAATTTATATATTGTGTTAATAATGTCGTAAATTCAGTCAAATGCGCCTTATTATTTATAAAATCCTTAGTTGAAATATCCAGAATAGGCGAACATTGAAATCTTAACGAATAGCCATATCCACTGTCATACGGCGGTTTAGGTGACACATGAGTTTCATTATAATATACTCCATACACATGCGCCGGATTATGTTCCGCCCGCATCAGATATCCCCAACCGCCGCAATCTAATTTAGTATCAAATTCAATCATGCGAATAAATGCATACGCTGCACTCACTATTCGACCTGATTCAATCTCAACCTTCCAATCTATATTATTCACAAATATAGTTAATATTGGGTAATTAAAGAAATTTCTATCTTTTGCAGTGACAATATGCTCTCGCGAGAGTTGGGCATAAACCGTATGTTCAAAATACTCTTCCAAATTTGACTTTTTGCTTTTAGTTCTCCAAATCCCCTTATCAATTTGAGGCTTGTCTGTTTTAAACAATCTTATATTGTTCGAAAGTGTCAAATCAGTTGCTATATCATCATCGTTAATAAAATTTAATGGTACTAATATAAGACAAGGAACGGAAAGTGACTCTAAACTATTTTCAATTCTTTTTAAAAAATTATCATAATCCAGTTGATTATTTACCGCATTATCCAGTTCATCGAAAACTATTTTCTCATATCTACCATCCGGAGTATATTTTGAAAATCTCTGAACATCTGCCCAAAGCTTATTCCCAAATTTATTAAACAACTCGCTCTCATGATAGTTATGAATAGTTATATTTTTGCTTTTCACCGCGTCAATGATTTTTTCAAATAATAATTTCATTTTATATCGACCTAATTTTTCTTAATTAATATGCTTGTAGATTTGAAAACGAAACTCCATATCTATAATAGCTATTTATTTTGTGCCTTAACCAAGGAAGTATAATCCTTAAAAACTTTTTCAAAATGAATCATAGCATCTGTTAAATATGTTCCAATATCATCCCACATTTCTGTTCTGTACAACGAAAATTCTTTATTTCTTACGCATATTCTTGACATGCATGCACTATCCAATCGTTCCCACTCCAATTCGTACTCTTTAAGTTTATCTTCGATTTCGGATTTTCGTGCAAACAAAACATCATATACTTTTTTATTCAATTCTTTGTTCCCATTTGCAATTGTCAACTCTACACCACAATAATCTTTACATATCAAAAAATTGTAGCTGATTCCACTTAACATTCTTGCAGCAGTCCCCAACCAATGATCTTTTCTATCAAACGAAATATTACTAAATAAATTACTTTTAGTATTGAATTTCGGTATAAAAAATTTCCAAAACTCATTCCTTAATTTTTCGGATTTAGCCAATGATTTTTGCTGAGTTTGCGATTCTATAGCCTTCTCTGCCAATTTTAACGTATATTCTTTTGTCTCTATTTGTGGCAAAATTTGGTCCGCATCTAAAAACAAATCTTCACCATGTTTTAATGGCATAACTTTAATACATGCGATGTCAACTTTATAATTCAATAACCACTGCGCTGCCGATAACACTTCCGGTCTAAATTTATGAGAAACTAACATAATTCGTTGACTATTTGCCGGATTAATTTCAGTATTTTCTAAACTATCTGTATTTAGAAATTCTAAAAGTGATTCCTCGGCATTCAAATCTATTCCATATTTATTTATATACTTATTATAAATTTCTCTCACCTGAACAGTCGTCAATGTGGAACAATATGATGCATATTTTATTGCTTGCCAAACAACATCCTTTCCTGTATCATCAGTTTTATTCTCTATAATAACCAATCTTCCATTTTTATCCAAGGCCAGAAGATCCAACCTTTCATTAGTGTTTTCAAAATCAGAAAATTCTTTTTGAATAATTAATAAATCTTCCCCTAATATCGCAGGATTGCTGACAATCCATTCTTGTAGGTCCTGTCGTTCCTTGCATTTTATATCTTCAAATGTTTTTTCTTCGACTTTTTCAAGAGTTTTAGTTTGTTGATTGATTTTATACATACTCATTCTCCTAGCATTACTTTAATTTAGTCTAACATATTTTCAATATAAAAACAAGTATTTATAAAACATGCGACGCATTCACATCCGCTGCATATATGTTAAACCAAATAACATTTACAGAATTCAAACAACAAAGCACGATGAAACATATTTTAAATACCAATAACAAATCGTTGATGCCTGTTCACGCTAATAATTTGGATGTTTAATATGTAATTAGATTGTAAATTACAAAAACACATGATATCGTTTTAAAAATAAAAACTAAGCCAAACCTGGGGTTCAACTTAGTTCCACTTGGCGGAGAAGGCGGGATTCGAACCCGCGCTCCGTGTTACCGAACTACTCCCTTAGCAGGGGAGCCCCTTGAGCCTCTTGGGTACTTCTCCAATTGCTTCTTTATTATATGAAAATACGGTCGGTTTGTCAAGCGTTTTGGCGGGGTTGGTTTTTGCGGGGATCGCGCGGGTTTAGGTGTTTTTTCGGTTTCGGCGGAATTTTTTGATTTTTACTTTCATGTTAAAAAATCTTGATTTGCTAAACCGTCGGTTTAGTTATACGGTAGGGGTATCGGGGAAAGTTACTCGGCATGGGATTTTCTGTGTGAGAGCGGGGGGGGGCGGTTACACTCTCGGCATAACGGTAAGGACGTGAGTTACAATATCCAACTTTTTCAAGCAATCCCATAATGCCCCCACCACCGCTGACGCGGTCCCCCTCCCCCCAAAGGGGGAGGTAGAGAATAAGGTTGCAATTTATCACCTCATCCACCGCGAAGCGGTTCCCCTTCCCCCTGAGGGGAAGGTTAAATAAGGATAGATTTAGAAATGTCCTCATCCGTCACTCGCTACGCTCGTGCCACCTTCCCCAATTAGGGAGGGCTTGAAAAGTGTTGAGCAATAAATAACGCCAAGAAGTTAATCGGGTGTAACAAAAAAATTTACCCTCGTAAACACACGACACTAAAAGTTTCTTGCTTACTTCTTTTCAAAGAAGTAAGCAAGAAACTTTTTATAAAAAATCTTGATTTGCTAAACCGTGAGTTTAGCGATACGGTGGGGTATATAAAGTTTTCTCTTCTTCATGTAAAATTCCGTGTGAGAACGCCGTAAAAAAGATTTTCGGCACAAAAAATCGCAACCGTTGTGGCTGCGATTATAAATTATTCGTTTTCGGGTTTTTGCTGTTCTTCGGTAGCTTCCGCTTGCTCGGTCGCGGGTTCGGGTTCTTCCGGCTTTTCCGCTTCCTCGGTCGGCGGCGCGCTTTCGTTATCGCCCGCTTCCGTTTCGGGAGTGGCGGCGTCTTTCTTATTTTCTTCCGCTTTTTTATTCTTCTTGCCCGACAGGATTATATACACGGCGAGCGCGGCGAATATCAAAAGAAGGAATATCACGCCGATCACGTAGTACCAAGGGCTGCTCGGGTCGTTGAACGGGTTACACAAAAATGCTATCATCGGTTGTTCTCCTATGTCGAAGCTTTCGTTTACTTAACTTATTATATCTATTTTGCGCGGACTTGTCAAGTTAATACCTGCTTATTTCGCGCTGAGCGGTACGGTTTATATCGCGTTCCTTGATGACCTGCTTCTTTTCGTAGTTCTTTTTTCCGCGCGCGAGCGCAATTTCGAGCTTGACGAACCGTCCTTTAAAGTACATTTTGACGGGAACGATGGTAAAACCCTTTTCCGCCGCCTTGCCTGCGAGCCGTTTCAACTGGGATTTATGAAGTAATAGCCGCCGCGACCTGCGCGGATCGGGCGGGAACGCGCCCACGTTGACGTACGGCGAGATCTGGCAGTTTTTCAGTTCGAGATTGCCGTTTTCGATATGACAAAAGCTATCGCGAAGCGACACGTCGCCGCGCTTGACCGACTTGACTTCCGACCCTTCGAGCGCTATTCCCACCTCGATACTCTCAACGAAGAAGTAGTCGAACACCGCTTTCTTATTGACGGCGACCGTTTTTATGCTCTCTTTGGGCGCCGACTTTTGTTTGTTTTTTCGTTCTACCTTGCTTTTCATGACTACTTACCTACGCAAAACCGCTCGAACACGGTGGCAATGACCTTTTCGTCCGCCTGTTCGCCGTAAAGCTGCTCAATCGCCGAATACGCTTCGTACAAGAGCGCGGCGACGATTTCCAGCCCGCCTGCCTTATATTTTTCTATTCTTGCCGCTTTCAGGCTGTTCATACAGCTTACGGCGCAATCGTACTGCCTGTGATTGCATATCGCGCCGAAATCGCGCGGACACAGCTCGTACAGCTTTTGTTTGAGCGCGGTTAT
The DNA here is from genome assembly GCA_014799665.1 of Clostridiales bacterium. NCBI lineage: Bacteria > Bacillati > Bacillota > Clostridia > Eubacteriales > Clostridiales bacterium. The sequence goes on along the minus strand of JAAVHP010000028.1, from coordinate 27,401 downwards.
ATTTATATTGTTTTTCGCGCTTATTTCAAGTTTTCCGTCCGCGGCGGTGCATTTTTTATACTCGACGCCGACGTCGGTCAGCCCGTCGCACTTGTTTTTTACCACTATATAATTAGCTACGTTCTCGATTTTGGGCGCGTTCTCGCCGCCCGACACCAGGAAAACCACTCCGTCGGCGCGCTTCGCCGCCTGTTTCGCGCGCTCCATTCCTATAATTTCCACTCGGTCGGTCGTTTCGTCGTGCAGTCCCGCAGTGTCGGTTACGACGAACTTACGGTCGTTATACACGTACTCGCCGTCTACGGTGTCGCGCGTCGTTCCCGCAATCTCGGTGACGATCGCGCGGTCGCTGTCCGTCAACGCGTTGAGCAACGTCGATTTTCCCACGTTGGGCGCGCCGATTATGGCGATCTTGAACCCGTCGTTTATTATTTTTCCACCCGCGTACCCGTCGATTTCGGGTTCGAGCGTGCTTATGGCTATATCGATCGCGCCGTAAACGTCGGTCATAACGGCTTGATCTATCTCGCCGTCTTCGAGCTCGTCGCTGTAATGGAGTACAGCTTCCACCGAGCTAAGCGCCCTGTTAAGAAGGTTTTCCACCTCGCCGAGCGCCTTAAACCGACCGTCGAACCGCTTGTTCCCGTAATCGAGCTGTTCTTTGGTCTGCGCGTCGATTATATCGGCAAGCGCTTCGCACTGCATAAGATCGAGTTTTCCGTTCAGGAACGCGCGCTTGGTGAACTCGCCGCGCTCCGCCGCCCGCGCCCCGCCGTCGATAAGCGATTTTATTATCGCGTCACAAATCGTCATGTTCCCGTGCGGATAAAGCTCGACCAAATCCTCGCCCGTGTACGACCTTGGCGCTTTGTAGCACACAGCCATCAATCTTTCCGTAAACAGCCCGTCGATAAAGGTGTTCACGGCAAGCCGCCCTACTTCGAGCGGGCGTTTAAGAAAGTTTTGTACAAACCCAATACAGCCCTCGCCGCTCACGCGAATAACGGCGAGCGCCGACTTTCCGTACGGCGTAGCGAGCGCCGCTATGATATCGGGTTTATCGTTTTGGGATTTTACGTTGCTATTGTGCATAAGTTACGGAATGATTTGAACAATCTGTTGATAAGTAGGTTTTTATTCTTCGATTTTTCGGATTTTTATGTTTATCTTACTTTTGTTATGAACAGTTATCTTTGATATGAACGAAACATGAACGGTTATATGAACATTTACAAGGACTCTAATTATCGTTTATCTTGTATTATGATTATCGTTTTAACCGCTTATATTGTATAAATTGTGGTATATGAACATATACACGGCGCTTATAACCTATATAAAAATCAAATAAATAATATATATTAACACTACTAAGCGCTAAGCGGTAGTCAATTTTTTGTGTATAAGTACAGTCTACGCTTAATATCCGTTTGAGGAAGTAGATAGTCAATAGTATCCGTCAGAGTGAGGTTGTTTGATATTTCAATCGTTTGGTTTGCCCGATCGTCGTTCTGAGTGCGGTAGAGAACGAGTTTTCCGCCCGATTTGACGAGCGGCGCGCATAGCTTTATCGACTTTTCGCAGTCCGCCACCGCCCGACAGCATACCGTGTCGTACTTCCGCCCGAGCTTGACGAGATCCTCAGACCGCGCGTAGTCGGCGCGGATATTGCCGAGTTTGAGCTCGGAGACCGCCGAGTGGATGAGAGTTAGTTTTTTTCCCACGCTTTCTACGCCCGTAAAGTGCAGTTTTGTCGCGATCGCGAGCGGAAGGCAGGGAAAGCCGCCGCCGCAACCCACGTCGCAGCACGCGCCCGAAAAGTGTGCGTAGGGGTAAAGGCTGTCTAAGTAGTGCTTGATATAGATATCGTCGAGCGTTTTCAGCGCGGAAATGTTTATTACGGAGTTTACTTTGAAGTAGAGCGCCGTCAGCTTGTCGAATTCGTCAATGAGCGTTTTGTCGTCGAAATTCTCGTCGAGGAACTGTTTGAATATTGCCCTGCCGTGCGAGGCGTCGAGCTCGGTTTTGTCTATTTCCGTCATTTTATTTACCGTCGTTTATATAAAGTATGCCGAGCGTGCTTTTGCCGCAATGGCTGGTTATCGTGGAGCCGGCTATCGTTTCGTGGATGCGGTCGGGCGCGAAGCCGCGCTCGATAAGAAGGTTTCGTACCGCGTCGACCGATTCCTTGTCGGCGTGGGAGTGCGTGATAAAGATACGCGTTTTGTCGGGGGTGTCGTATTGTTTGAGCGTGTAATCTACGTATTTCAGTATGTTTTTGTTAAAGTTACCCAAATATTTGCGCGTGACCGTGATGTTTCCGTTTATCAGCTGTAATACCGGCTTTATCGATAACGCTTTGCCGAAGAACGCCGAAAGTCCGCTGCACCTGCCGCCCTTGTACAGAAATTCGAGCGTATTTACCATAAACGAAGCCTGTATCGAGGTTTTGCGTGTATTGAGCACGTTCACTATTTCGTGGGCAGTTAAGCCGTTATCGCGTAAATCTGCGGCTGCAAGCGCGAGCAAGCCCGTTCCCGACGATAGCGAAAGGCTGTCGACGACGAACACGTTTTGTAGCCGTTCCGCCGCTTTCAGCGCATATTCGTACGTGGACGAGATCCCCGACGATATGGTTATATGTATTACGGCATACCCCTCGTCGGTAAACGATTTGAAATATTCGTAGAAATCTTCGGTCGAGCGCGCCGCCGTTTTGGGAAGCTCGCCCGTTTTTTCGTAGTGCTCGAAGATTTTGATCGGGTCTATGTCCACGTCGTCGAGAAAGTGTTCTTCGCCGAGCGTGACGTAAAGCGACATTTCGCCGATATCGCGCTCTTTAAATAACCCGTTGAGATCGGCGGCGCTGTCGGTAGTTATTTTTACTTTGTTCGTTCCGGACATTTCTTCACCTGTGAATAGTTATAAAAATATATTTAATTAAGTGTGCTTATAACTTTTGACGTTATTTTATCGGTGGTACGTGTGCCGTAATAGCGGCTGTCGCGCGAAACGTTGCGGTTGTCGCCGAGGAAGTAAATGCTGTTATCGGGTACTTCGATTATGAAATCGGTTAAGCCGGATATTGCGGTTTCGTCGGAAGCGTCGAGTTCGGTAAGCGACGAGGTGTAGCTAAGAATAGTGACTTTTGAATATACGGAAGCAGAGTCCAACATACGCTCGCGGATATACGGCTCATCTTTGAGAGTGAAGCGGTCCGCGCCGTTCTCGCAGATATACAGGTCCACGTACGTGCCCGTTTCGTCGGTCATGAATATAAGTCGATCGCCCTCTATTGCTACTACACGTTTTATTATTATATGATCGGCTTCGCCTTTTTCGGCGGTATTAATAGTGACGATATCGCCGCGATTGGTTTTGAACGGAATACCGCGTAGGACCAAACAAACCTGCTTGTCGTGAAGCGTGTTTTCCATGCTTTCGCCGTCGATCGGCTGCAATGCGATAAATTGCAGGACTAAAATTACCGCAACCAGAAAGAAAATAATCGCGTACAGAAAACCGTTCGACTGCTTGTCTTTTTGGTCGAGAAGCGCTTCGCCGCTGTTTATTTCACTGTTCATGCTATACCCAAAGCACTGAGCCTATTACGAAGTTTTCGTCGGAAGTGAGTTCGAGAATAAGTATTTGCGACCAGTCGAAAAGCGGACCGTTCGCGCTCTTGAAGTTCATGTGCGACAGCGAGAAGTTATGCCAGTCCTCGGTATTGGTTATTTCGACTTGGCAGGAATATGAGTTTTGCTTGTCGCTTACCGTGACTGTTATCGTTTGCGGCTTGCCGCTGAGCATCAGTTGGAGCAAAGTGTCGGCGGGAACCCTGAAAAGCGGATCGCCCGGCTTGAATGTTATGAGCGAGCCGTTGTCGCTCGTTATGCCGTCAATGTCGTACGGACCCTTTACGAGCGCGAGCTTGCCGTTGCGGCGGGCTATCCAGCCGTCCATGCCCATACTGCCCTCGTAAATGCGGCGGTGGCTTACACCCGCGCGCCCGGCAATGCCGAGCGATTTGGGCAGGACCGAAAGTATCGGCGTGGATATGATCATGCCGTCGCCTGTTTTTACGTTTGCGAACGCGTAAATGGGTTTATCGGCTTGGCAAACGTTGATGTTCGCCATGAACGTGTCGCCGAGCCCGATCGTTTTGAGCTTCATCCAATTGCGGTACTGCGGTATATCTATGCAGAACGCTACGTAAAGGTCGAGATCGTAATGGTTCTCGTCGGCTTCGTCCTTGCCGAGCGTGATATTGAAATACAGATTGCCCTCTGAGTTTGACGCCTTGATAACGGGCTTTATTATCGGTCTGTCGTACTGCGTAGTGAAAAAGCTGTCGAGCTCGCCGAATACCGCGCCGATACCGCACGAGAACGCGCGTTCGATCACTCTGAAACATTTGAGCGAAGCGGTGTCGCCGGCAAGCTCCGACATATCGTCGAGAGAGCCGTCCTCCGCATTAGACGCGACAGCCATGTACATAGGCACCTTGCAGACTGACGCGTAGGCGTAGTTTTCGAGCGACGCGTGATAGTTTATCATGCCGTTGCCCTCGCCCGACACAGCAGGAATAATGTTAAGGAGCGTAGCGCACGCGCTTATTCCGTCATCGAATGCCGCAAGCTTGTAAACGGAAGTGCCGCCCAGCCCCTCGCCCACCGCGAAAAGCTTGCCGCCGTACTTAGTTTTAAGAAGATATGCGGCGCGGCGCGCAAGGCAGGTCCAAATATACCAGCGGCTGTGCAGCGCGTCGTCCGTAATTTCGAATTTTTCCGCGCCGCGGCTGTTGCAATGTTCGAGCGACTTGGGATAAAGCGTGTAGTGCGCAAGGCTCTCGGTTTTTCCCAAATAGTCGAGAACGGCGACGGTGTAGCCGCGCTCGCAGAACGACGATATGAATTCGCTACCGTATTCGCCGTTTGTGCCGCCCATGTACAGGATAGTTCCCTTATCGCCCGCGTTCTCGTAAATCTTTATAAAAGCCCGCACCCTGCCGTCGACAGTGGTGTAGCCGTCGAAATAATATTCGCGAACGGTAATGCCGTTTTCGATTTTTCCCGAGAGCGCCGACTCGTTGAGCGGTAGCGCCGCTACGTCGTAATCTTTCCAAAGGCTGTTGGAGCTTGTAATATCCAAACCGTGTACCTATCCTTCTTGCAAATAGCTTTTATGAATTATATATCATTTAAATGCGTTTGTCAAGTCATATGAAACTCATAAACCAAGTTTACGCGCCGCCAAATCGGTTGACTTATTTGAGCGCTACTATTATAATATATAAAAACTATATTAAATCAAACACGGAGAAACACTATGTCTATGGTAAGAAAAAGCGGTCTCGGGCGCGGATTGGGCGCACTACTCAGCGATATCGAAGAAGAATCGGTCATCAACTCGACCGAAACCTCGGAAATGCTGCTGTCCAATATCGACCCCAACGTTGATCAGCCGCGTAAACAGTTTAACGAAGAAGCGCTCACCGCCCTCGTTTCGAGCATTAAAAAGCACGGCGTTATTACCCCGCTTATCGTCACGCCCAAGGAAGACGGTCGGTACATGATAATCGCGGGCGAACGCCGTTACCGCGCCGCCACCGCCGCAGGGCTCATTTCCGTGCCCGTGTGTGTTCGCGAATGCACCCCCGTGCAAATCGACGAGCTGTCGCTTATCGAAAACATTCAGCGCGAGGACCTTAACCCCCTCGAAGTGGCGCGAGCCATACGCAAGCTTATGGACGACTACGGCTACACGCAGGAAGAAGCCGCCGAGCGTATCGGCAAGGCTCGCCCCACCGTCGCCAACCTTTTGCGCCTTATCGACCTTTCCGCCCCCGTGCAAAAGCTTGTAGAGGACGGACGGCTGTCCGCAGGTCATGCGCGTTGCTTGGTAGTCGTTCAAGACCCCGAGCTTCAATTCGAGCTTGCCCAAAAGGGTTGCGACGACAAAATGAACGTGCGCGACTTCGAAAAGCTCGTAAAGAACGCTATAAACCCCAAAAAGAAAGCGGAGCCCGTCAAGCAAAGCCTCGAACTCAAAGATATGGTCGTTCGTATGCAGCGCACGTTCGGCACCAAGGTCACATTGCTCGGTAACGACAATAAGGGGCGCATATTTATAGACTACTACACCCCCGACGACCTCAGCCGTTTGGAGAGTATGCTCAGTTACTTGGAGCAAAACTACAAGGCATAAACTGTTCCACGTGAAACAATTTTAAAAGCAAATGCCACCCGAAAAAGATCGTCGGGCGGCAATTTTTGTTCCACGTGAAACAATTTTTGCCGTAATTTGTGGGAATTGATTTATAATAAGTCGAAAAACCGAACGGCGAGCGTTAAAAATGTTCCACGTGGAACGCCTTACTGCTTCTTGCGAGCGAGCTCGGTATTGTCCTCTTTGCGGTTGCGCAGGGCTTTAACGGGGTGTTCCGCCACCGTAAAGCGGTAATCTTCGCCAAACTCGGCTATATAGTTGTCTATCACCTTGTGGCTGGCGACGGCGGACGGAGTTTTGTTTACCGTGCCGTTGTACTTAAAGTATTCGTAATCGTCGGGCACGTTGCTCAAATCGGTGTATTCTTCGAGCACCGAGGTGTTGTTTACGGTGTTCTTTAAGATATTGCGGATATAGTGCTTGTTCTTTTCGCAGTTGTCGTTGAAGGTCAAAAGCGTGGGGAACTCGGCGTTGGGAATGACCTGCGCCCATTCCTTACCCTCGTATTTTTGGAGAAGGTCGGCGGCGTAGTGCAGGTGCGCGAGCTCTTGCTCGAAGTGCGACGTCCAAATCTTTTTCGCGACCTCGTCGGTCTCCTCGCTCATTGCCGAGTAGTAGAGGTAGCACTCGCAGTACTCGTGCATGAGTAGGCATTCGAGCCAGGTGGCGGTGGGGTCCATGAGCGATTCGTACTGCGTTACGTGCTGTTCTTCTATCATGCCGATTTCGAGGAACAGCTTGCGCCCGATATCCGACGTGGGATAGAACGTGCCGAGGTTCATATAGTAGTTCATGGTTTGCTGTTCGGCGGCGGTGATTATCATGGTGTGGAGCTTGGTCGCGAGCGGCGCGTTGGGAGCGATCGGGCGGCGCACGTCGTCGAACGGGTGGCGGTGCTCGGCAATCGTCGGGCGACCCGGCATGATTTCGGTGTACGAGCCGACGAGCTTCTCGCCCGCTATGCCTTGCTCCATTTCGAGTAGGTCGCTGAACCTGTAAAGGTGGTCGAAGTCTTCGAGGAGCGCGAAGTCGAGCGCGGCTTTAACGTACTTGTTGCTTTCGGTTTGCGAGAGCGTGGCGGTGAGGTCGACGGCAAGCTGTTCGTATGAAATGGTCGTTTCTAGCAGCGTTTCGTCCTTGGGCTTGAAGTACGAAATGCGCTTTTGCTGTTGCTGTTCGAGCCTGCGCAGGAACGCGACGTCGCGGCGAAGATTGTTGTCGGCGGTGTGCCGCGCGAGCTGGTGCATGAACCAGGATTCCTCGAACTCGGCGCCGTTGAGCAGGATCGTGCGAACCTTAGTGTACGCGTCGGTGGCGTTCTTGTCGTACGCGGTGGGATAAAGCTTACGCCAATCGGCTACGCACTTTTCGATTTTGCACGGTTTTTCGTTAAATGGATTCATTATATTACCTCCGTAATGTTACATGAAATTATTGCCCGCAAAAACGTATTTATTCAAATGCCGTAAATTGCTTGTATTTTTTGTTGCCGTACTGTATAATATTTCAAGAACTATTTATGAAAACGCTTTATCGCAAAAAAGCTATCGCTTTATACGAAACGAGATTGCGCGTCGGGTTCGTGGTTACTACCCTCGTGCTTTACCTGGTTGCGTCGGTTTTGTGGTTCTTGCTCGCCGTGATTTTGCCGTACGCCGATACCGTGACGGTGAGCGAGCGCGATAACGTAATTATAACGCGAGCGGCATTGTCGGCGACGGCTGAACAGCAGGCAGCCGACGAAAGAGATAAGGAACGTGCGCTGTTGTTGCCGTCGAGCGCGAGCTCGTTTGCGCGCAGGCTGCGGCTTATCGAGGACGCAAAAAAGAGCGTCGATTTTATGGTTTATGACGTGCGCAAACAGGACTATGCGTTTTATTTCTTTACCGCTTTGGTGCGTGCCGCCGACCGCGGAGTCAAGGTCAGGATAGTGCTGGACGGCAAGTTCGGTAGGCTGAACGGCAAGCTTAGCGCGCTCGGCAAGATCGTTTCGAGCCACGATAATATCGAGCTGTATTATTTTAACGAAGCAAATATCCTCGACCCGGGCGGACTGATGACGCTCATGCACGATAAAGTGACGATTGTCGACGGCGAGACAGTGATAGTCGGCGGCGTGAATATGGGCAGCTCCTGGTATCTCGATAACTTCGATATGGAAGTCATGATCACGAATAGCGGCGAGTTCGGCGCGAGCGGTCAGGCAACTCGGTACTTCGAGCACGTGATAACCGATAATCTTTCCCGCCGAATCAAGTCCAAGAAGTTCGCCGAGAACAAAAAAGCCGAGTACGAAAAACAGTTCAAAGAGTTCTATGCCAAGAGCGAGTTCGCAAACGCCGAGGTCGACTACTCCAAACAGGGCACAGCCGTCGACCGCGTTACGTTCGTATCGAACAAGATAAGCGATAAAAAGAAATCCCCTATCGTGTGGCAAGCCGTTTGCAATCTTATGCGAAACGCCGAAACCTCGACCATAGTTACCCCGTACGCCCTGCTCCAAAATGATAAAAAACAAGAGATCCGCGAGATAGCGCAAACGAATAAAAGTTTTAAAATCATAACCAATTCGCTGTATAATACGCGGAATGTGGCGTATGCGGACTATTATTATTCGCGTGCGGACTATATTAATAACAGCATTACCCTGCTCGAATACATGACGGACGACCAGACGCACGCTAAGCTGTTCTCGGTCGATAATAGGTATAGCGTAATCGGGTCGTTCAATCTTGACGAGCGGAGCGCGCATATCGATACCGAGAGCGTGGTCGTGATCGACGGCGAGGCGTTCAACGGGGTGCTTAACGATTATATCGAAACGCAGTTTGTAAGTAACAGCGTTGAGGTCGGCGCGGATAACGAGTATATTCCATCCGATACCGTTACCGCGCGGTATGCCGACGGGTTTAAGAAGTTTAAGTATGCGTTCCTGAGCGCGCTCGGGCTTATCCGTTGTTTGATTTAATCTTGTTACTTTTTTAGGCAAAAAAGTAACCAAAAAACTTTTGTGTTAAATGTTTTAGTCGTATCGATATGTAACTTACGATACGGCTTTTTAATTGTTATTGGAAAAAAGAGCAAACGAAGCCCTATTCCTGTCATCCTGAGCGAGAGCAAAGGATCTCAATTATTAGCCTTCCCCTCTGGGGGGGGGCATGGGGAAGGTGCCCGAAGGGCGGATGAGGGCAATTCTTAATTACCCTTTTAAATGTATTCCGTTAAAGTGCGCGGGTTCCGCTGGATTCCTCCGCTTCGGTCGGGATGATGAATTAAAAGCCGCGCTTGTCATGACGATATTATCAAAAAGAAAATATCAACCATCATCATCCCGAGCAACGTCGAGGGATCTTTGGCGTAGCCGCAAGGTTGTTTAGAAATAACTCACCCCCACTCTTTGACCGATTGCATCCCAAAACAACCCTATTTTGGCGGTCTGAGACAGAATTTTGCATGAAGAAAGAAAATTTCCGGATACCCTACCGTGACGGTAAACCGACGGTTTAGTAAATCAAGATTTATGCGAAAAAGTTTGAGCGTGCGATTTCACCCGCCGAGTTGATTAATGGGCTGTTGTTAAACTGTACACTTCTTTTGTTCCCGTCATCCTGAGCGTGAGCGAAGGATCTCAAAAGATAGGTTTAATCAAAGTGAGATTCTTCGCGTTGCTCAGAATGACGGATTATTACCCTTGCGCATGACCGTCGTCAACCCATAATAGCCCAAAAATATTTTTTAGTAACTAATGCCCGCCCGCATCCTTATTCGCCCATAAACTCGTCGCGCGCTCATTCGAAATTTTTAATGAAGTTTATAAACTTTCGGATACCCTACCGTTCAACTAAACCGACGGTTTAGCAAATCAAGATTTTTTACTATTTTTATACAAGCGAAAAGCCGAGCGTGGCTCGGCTGATCGTTGCGTAAAAATTTAGTTAGTGTGGATTTGCGCCGAGGTCATTCCCTCAACAAAATGGCACACGTGGGACCCTTTTGTCTTGGCGCTAAGTAGTAAACCATTAGAATATTAGTTTACTTTATTCGAGAAGCATTTTTGCTTGCTTGCAAAGGCAAAAATGCGCCGAGAACAAATTAGGTTTCTCCACAGCGTGCTGTGGAGAGCGCACGGAATGCGCGGTATCGAAGCTTGCTTCGATAAACCATGCCTAATTTATTTAACGGTCGTAGACTTCTTGCTTTGAGTGCGAGTAGTCGACTTGCTCGTGGTGCTCTTAGCCTGAACGTCATTGTTCGACTTCTTGGCGCCGCAGCAGCGCGTCGAATTGCTCTTGGAAGCAGTCTTTTTCGTATTAGCCATTTTATTTCCCCCTTGTTTTTTTCTTTACGCAAGTTTAGTATGGTCGGGTATAGTTGAAAGTATACATACTTATTTAAATAACTTACTAATTCATGCGCCCAAGTTATAGCCCGTATACCGTAATATCATTTTACAACCGAAAATTAAAATGATATAATTAATGAAAATAAAAGACAAGAGGCGACTATGAATATTTGGCACGACATAAAAGCCGAACGCATTACCGAACAGAAGTTCGAAGCGCTTATAGAAATACCCAAGGGCAGTAAAACCAAGTACGAGCTCGATAAAGAAACGGGCTTACTGCGGCTCGACCGCGTACTTTATACTTCGACGGTGTATCCGGCAAACTACGGGTTCATTCCGCGCACGCTCGCGGACGACGGCGACCCGCTTGACGTTCTCGTTCTTTGCAACGAAACTATTCATCCGATGACGCTCGTCACTTGCACGCCCATCGGTGTTATAAAGATGGTTGACGGCGGCGCGCTCGACGAAAAGATAATCGCCGTGCCCGTCGACGATCCCAATTACAAATGCTATTACGATATCAACGAACTGCCCAAGCATTTGTTCGACGAAATGATGCACTTCTTCGAGGTCTATAAAATGCTCGAACATAAAAAGACGACGGTCAAAGAGATCGCGCACAAGTACGACGCGATCGAGATCGTGCGCAAGTGCATTGCCAAGTATAAAACGAAATACGATAAAAAGTAATTTGAAAAATTTATGAAAAAACTTGTTACGGAAATAAATAAAGAAACACTTACAAAATATTTACCGATATTCGGCATTGATTCCCAAGTAACGATTTTGGATGATGCACAGGCAACTTCCAATGATATATGTTTGAATTCAAAAGGTACTCCGTTTTACATTGAGGAAAATATTATTGATTTAAATAGCATTTTATCTTTGTGTGATGATATAGATAATGCAAAATCGCCAATTCGAAAAAAGATTATTTGGGGTGAATTTTGCGATTTTTGGGTGCTTATCATAAATATCAAAAAGCAACGAGAGTTTGGATATTCAATGAGCGATATTGAATATATCTATAAGAAGGGCGTGGAATTGAATTTACCGATAAAGCTTCAACAAGCGTCCACGGATTTAGGATTTTATCCCGATGTAAATTATTTGGTTATAACAGGGAAATCCCAAATCGGTGAAATGTTATTATATCAAGAGGACGAAAACGATTTTTTGGAATACGTATTTTCATTACAATATTTACGGATTAAAAAATTCTCTAAAAAGAAAGAAAAAGCCGGTACGCATTGGCATCCGCGAGGGTATCAAAAAGCAATAGAAGATATGATTGCTTTTATGAATAACGATGAAGAATATTTTAGAAATGTAATAAAATTGAGAATATAATATTTATAGCCCGCTACTTCTTTTTTGAGAATATAGCGGGCTTTTTGTTTGGACAAAAACTCTATAACGATAAATAAAATTTTTTGCGATTTTTGGGCAGTTTTTTGAATTTTTGTCAGCTGCGAATGCGATTTTTGACGATTTTATAAAATTCTCGCGAAGCGTTGGTGTGCGGGTGGTGAGGGTCGGACACCATGCAAATACTGCGCTCGGGCAGTTCTTCGTCGAGCTCGATTCTGAAAACTTCGCCGCGTTCGATAGCGTCCTCAGCCATGCCTTGCGGCACGAACCCAAGCCCGAAATTATGACAAATCATAGACACCAAAAGATCGGCGCCGTCGGTTTCTATATCGGGCGAAACGGTCAAGCCGTTCTTTATGAATATATCGTCTATGAACTGACGAAGCTGCATACCTTGCCGCAAACATATAAAAGGGTAGTTCTTTATATCGGTCAGCGACAGCCGCTTGTCTTTAAGATAGCCGAAGCTGTTTCCCGCAATAAGAATGTCGTTAAAGCTTGCGACGGTTACGGTCGTAAGTTCTTTGGAATTATTGAACGGTGTGGACACGAACGCAAGGTCTATCAAGCCCGTTTTGAGCTTTTCCACCGTGCCGTTATTAGAGCCCGTCGTTATTTTGAACTTAACGCCGGGGTGCATATAGTGAAAATCGTCGAGAACGTTGAACAAAAAGTTATGAAGCGCAGTGACCGACGAACCGATATGTATTGTTCCGCCGTCCACGCTTACGGCTCGGCTTATTTCTTCCTCGCCCTTTAACAGCTGGTTGTGCGCCACGTTCACGTATTCGAACAGCCGTTGCCCCTCGTTGGTGAACTCAACGCCGTTTTTCGTCCTGACGAACAGTCGGCAGTTTAATTCACTTTCCAAGTTCTGTATGGCGCGGGTGAGCGCGGGCTGTGAAGAATACAGCTCGGCGGCGGCGCGCGTTATGTTCTTGTGCTTACCAACGTAATAAAATATGCGGTAGTAGTCGTAGTTCATATAAACCCCGTGATATGCAATTAGTGTATGATAAGCATACCATATTATCATTTTACATTATAATAGATTTATTGTATAATGTAAATAGAAAAACCAAAATTTCTTGTGAAATTATCGGAGGGAAAAATGACAACAAGAGAGCAGTCTTTGAAATTGCACGGCGAGTGGAAGGGCAAAATCGAAACGGTTTGCCGCGTTCCCGTCGACAGCCGCGAAGCGTTATCGCTCGCGTACACGCCCGGCGTAGCCGAGCCGTGCATGGCTATTCACGACGATATAGAAAAAAGTTTCGAACTCACGCGCCGCTGGAACACCGTTCCCGTAATAACGGACGGCACGGCGGTGCTCGGGCTCGGCGATATCGGTCCCGAAGCGGGTATGCCCGTTATGGAAGGGAAGTGCGCGTTGTTCAAAGCGTACGGCGGCGTCGACGCGTACCCATTGTGCATTAAGAGCAAGGACGTGGACGAGATAATCAACACGATAAAGCTTCTTTCGGGCTCGTTCGGCGGAATCAACCTCGAAGACATTTCCGCGCCGCGCTGTTTCGAGATAGAAACGCGGCTCAAAGCGGAGCTCGACATTCCCGTGTTTCACGACGACCAGCACGGCACGGCGATCGTAATGACGGCGGCGCTTATCAACGCGTTGAAGCTTGCCAAAAAGGACAAGACCAAAATCAAGGTCGTAGTCAACGGCGCGGGCGCGGCGGGCATATCGATAGCGCGCTTTCTAATGCTCTACGGCGTAAAGGACGTTACGCTCTGCGATCTTAAAGGCATAGTGTGCGAGGGCGAGGAGTGGCTCAACCCCGTACAGAAAGAAATGGCGAAAACGACAAACCGCGCGAAGCTTCGCGGAAAACTCGCCGACGCCATGAAAGGCGCGGACGTGTTCGTGGGCGTGTCCGGTCCCAACTGCGTGACTAAGGACATGGTAAAGTCGATGGCGGAAAAGGCGATACTGTTCCCGTGCGCCAACCCCGTGCCCGAGATCAGTCCCGAAGCCGCGCTCGAAGCGGGAGCATTTATAGTAGGCACGGGTTCGTCGCAGTACCCCAACCAGATAAACAACGTTTTGGTTTTCCCGGGGCTGTTCCGCGGCGCGCTCGACGTGCGGGCGAATACGGTCAATACCGAAATGATGCTCGCCGCCGCAGAAGGAATTGCGAATTGCGTGACCGAAAAACAATTGTCGCGCGAATACATATTGCCTTACGCTTACGACAAAACAGCGCATGACTGCGTGGCGAAAGCGGTCGCCGAAGCGGCAGTCAAAACGGGCGTGTCCAAACTGAAAAAATAGCGAAAAACGCCGTTTTTTCGCAAATTCGAACGCGAAAAATCGAAAAAACGCCTAAAACGGCGAAATTTCGGTTGGGTCGAAGTTACTCAAATTAATCTTTCGGGGTGTGAATATGACGCGGGGAAAACGATTGAGAAATATTATTCTTGCGCTCGTCTTTTGTATATTTTGCGCGCTTTTTGCGGTGGGGTGTTCAAAGGACGAAAAGCGGTATTATACGGTAACGTTCATTGACGGCGATACCGTATTCAGCCGTGTGGAAGTGGAGCGCGGCAAGCGTGTGGAGCTGCCCGCCGCCCCCGAGCGTACCGACGAGAATTATATTTTCGACGGCTGGTATTTCGACGAGGATGGCGTTAAAGCCTACGATATTTCCAAAGAACGCGTGACGGGCGATATCGTTTTGTGGTCCAACTTTTTGTACGTTTCCAACGTGCCCGATAACATCACGGCGGGGCGGAAGGCGTTTTCCAACTCGGTCGTATGGTTGCAGCGCGGTATCGACGAGGACACAGTTTTCGAAATCAAGCTCATGCGCGGCACGTATATCGGCGGCGGCGAGTACGATTATTCGAGCGGTGCTGTAACCGACGGCAGTCTTACTTTCACCTCGTACAAGAACCACGACGGAGTGTACGAACTTGAATTTACGCCTACCGTTATCCCCGCGGGCGGCGTGTACGCGGTTGAAGTCAGCTGCGAGAGCGGCAAGACCGTTAAAACCGAGTTGTACTTTAAGGGCAACGGCACTAAGGCGAACCCCTATCTCGTAGTCGACGGCACGGACCTTGCGGCTATAAACGGGTTGAATATCGGCGCGGACAATTACTATAGGATAGAAAAAGATCTAAACGTAAGGCTTTTGGCGCAGGATATAGTCGGCAACACGTTCGACGGGTATCTCGACGGCAACGGCAAAACGGTAACTATCGACGCGGGCGGCTGCGGTCTTTTCGGCACGCTCGGTGAAAACGCGGTAGTCGAGGACTTGACGGTCGCGGGCAGTATCGCCGACGCCGCCGAAAACTGCGTAGGCATAGTCGCGAGCGTGAACAACGGAAAAGTTCAATACTGCACCGTTTCTGCGGGCATTGAAAGCAGTATCGGCACGGCGGGCGTGCTCGACGGCGACAAGAACGGAATAGTCGGCGGCGCGGGGGGTATCGTCGGCGTGAACAACGGCTCGGTAGCCGACTCTACGTATTCGGGCTCGGCGCGCGCTAAGGTGGGCGCGGGCGGCATAGCCGTTATCAACAACGGAAAAATAGAAAACTGCACGTACGGCGGCACGCTCGGCGCGGGCAACGCGATAGAAAGCGGCTCGTCCACCTCGGCAATGAGCTATATGGGCGGTATCGCTTCCGTTAACTACGGCGAAATAATTTCGTGCACGGCGACGGGCAGGCTTCTTGCCCAGCGTTCGCGCACGGGCGGCGGCGCAAACAACAATATCGGCGGTATCGTAGCGTTCAACACGGCGGACGGAAAAATTACGAAATGCTCGACTGCGAGTATGCGCGTTTACGGAAATAACAACGTGGGCGGCATTGCGGGCGAGAACAGCGGCGAAATAACCTACTGCTACACGACCGCCGATTACCGCAAGAATATTACTGCGCATAACTATATAGGCGGCACAGCGAACGTCGGCGGTATCGTCGGGCTGACCAACGACGGTGCGACGGTGAGCAATTGCTACGCTCTTTCCAACGTTTACGCCTACGACGGCGCGGCGTATAAGCTTGCCAAGTCGGCGACTGACAGTATTTACCTTAGCGACAATCTCGACAGCCGCGACTTTACCGTTTGCACGAACAACGAAATCGTAAACAACGCCGCTAAGCCTTTGACCGCGCCCGTGGGCGACAACAATATCGCTATCGAGATCACCGAGGCGGTTAAGGAACAATATAAGACAGACGATTATACCCTTCCCGAGTTGAGCGAAGAACAGTTCGCAACGCTCAACGGCGAAAGCAGCGCGTTCCGTTCGGCGAAATCGCCTACATTTACGGTGACGACGGCGGTCAAGGACAGAACGATAAACGTAGTGCTCAAAATCGACGGGCAAGCCGATATAGATTATTCGGTGAGCAGGGCGAGCAAGAACAAGATAACTCCCGAGGCGCCCGATACCGATACGAGCTACGTGGTGGGCTATACCTTATTAAAGAACGGTAATAAGATAGCTTTTGCTTACGGCGAGGCGCTTGGCTATGCGGACCTTGCGGAGTACGGCTCGACCGTCACCATTTATCCCGTGTACGTAAACGGCACGCGCCCCGAATCTAAGGTGCTTAACGTGGCTGTTTTCGGTCGATTTATCGACGGCGATATGGTAGGTGAGCTACTCAAAGCGTTCAAAAACTCGCAGTATTTCGACGGATACGAGGACGCGCGCTATACGGTACTCACCGAACACGGCGTAGACGATTACGCCGCGGCAGTAAAAGCAGGCAACGCGCAATACGGCAAATATAACGTTTCGTTCGGTCAGAACAATTTGGACGTCGGGCAAAGAGAGGACGTTTCGGTTAGCGTGATACGCGTAGATAACGGCAACGTAGCTAACCGACAGGTCGGCATAATCGGCAATGACAGCGTGGCAAGCAGCTTTGCAGAGTTCATTGCGACCGATACCGCCAAAAAGATAATGAACCCCAACTATGTTGAAGTCACTCTCTACAACGGCGACGAAAAATTAGATACCGTGCTCGTGTTATCTAACGGCAATCTCAATCTTACCACTCTCGAAGCGGAAGAAGATATGGAGTTTGCGGGTTGGGCGAAAGAAAAGGAGCCGCAGGACGACGAAACGCTGTATAACTTAATCGTGTCCTATGCAACGCTTGCGGGAATAGCAGAGGAAAAAGCGGTAACGCTGTACGCGCGGTTTACCGAAAAGAGCACCGCGCCGACTTTACCCACGCTTAAAGTAGCCGTATGGACGAGATACGTAGACAAGACGACCGTGGACACGCTTGTGACGGCGTTCGAGAACTCATCTTTCTACGACGCAGAAAAGTACGGAAAATCGACCACGGTCGAGTTGACGGCAGGCGACAACAATGCGTTCATAACCGAATATGCCGGAGCCGGCGCGAACATGGCGTTTGCGTACAAATCTACCAATTTGCATTCATCATTCGGCAGTCACCCGAGCGTGTTTATCGCCAACCAAAACGACTCGAAGAAAAAGTACGATACGCTGTACGTCGGTTATAACGGTAGCGACGAAGCGGTTGCCAAGTTCGCGGAATTCCTCGAAACCGTCGAAGCCCAAAAGATAATGTGCCCCGACTACGTAGAAGTTACGCTCTATAACGGCGACCAAAAAATAGATACCGCGCTCGTGTTCTCGGGTGGAAGTCTTGCGCTTGACACTCTCGAAGCGGAAGAAGATTATAAGTTCGACGGTTGGTCGGTCAATCCCGAACCTGTCGAGGGCGAAACGTTCCTTAATACCTCGGCGACCTATTCCGCGCTGGCGAATTTAAGCACGAGCAAGGCTTTGCCCCTTTATGCGCGGTTTAGTGAGATAGGCGAAGAACCGCCGACAGCTGAATATAAATTGGTTGTGGCGATACACGCTAATGCAAGCGAAGCCGCAAAAGATATATATATTACGGAAACAGAAATAGAAAACCTTAAAAAAGCATTTAACCAATATTTAACGGTCAATCAAGTGTCCTTGACGGCAGATCAAATAGAGTGGGTTATCGTCACCGGGAAAGATGTTTCCGGATTTACGGAGGCGGTTAATACTCACGGAAAGGTAAATGTTGCTATTTGTGGAAATGCAGTCAATAAATCTCTTTTTGATACTCAAAAAGCAAAAGTCGATGTTGCCGAAAGTTTCTTCGCAAGTACAAATAGAAAAGTCGGCGTAATAAGCGGTTCGGCGGAAAACCAATTTGCTTTACTGTTCTATCAATTCATGCAGACGGGGGCGACCGAAAATGAATAAGGCTAAAAGCTTCTTTATAAAATCAGGCGCGTGGCTCAAAAAATTCTTTATCGGCGTTTGGAAAGACAAGACTAAGTTTATTTTGGCGCTTGCTATATGCTTGTTGCTTATCGGTTCGCTGTTCGCGTTTGCCGTAAATACCGACTGGGGACGGGTGAGCGTTAAGTCGTTCAAGCTCAAAACGGGCGACGACACCTGGGTGGTCGCCGACGTGTACAAGCCTAAAAACGCGAGCGCGGATAACAGGGTTCCGTGCGTTATCGTTTGCCCCGGGTACCAGCGCACCAAGGAAACGCAGGCGGCGTACAACCTCGAACTGTCGCGGCGCGGGTTCGCGGTCGTGTGTCTCGATCCGTACAGTCAGGGCGAGTCGAGCACTACCGACCAAACGGCGAGCGAGGTCGGCTACGGGCTGTTCGCGATAATCGAGCACGTGACGGAGGTCGACGAGAGCGGCGCGCCCGTCAACTTCGATTACATAGACCTTTCGCGCGTGGGCATTGCCGGGCACTCGGCGGGCGGCAACGCTTGTATCTATGCCATGAGCAAGTACGGCACGCACAATAATCAAAGGATACAGGCGGCGTATATTTCGGGCTACGTGCGTAACTCGGTGTTTACCGATTCGGACATGAAAACGCTCAAAAACCTCGCGTGCAACCTCGGCGTGGCGTACGCTCGCTTCGACGAGGGCGCGTACCAAAACTCGGGAACGAGCACCGTCGTCGACGCGGACGCCGCGACCTCGCTCGACTATTCCGATATGCGCTACACCAAGTCGGCGATAAATATAGTCAATTCGGGCATATATCTGCACGAGGGCACGGAAGAAAACTTCGTTACCGAGGTCTCCATCGACGATTATTACGGCAGCCCCGACGACCATACATTCCGCGTTGTGCACAACGAGCGCACCATCCACGCACTGCAACCGTACGACAATCTGTCGATAGCGCACGTGGTAGAGTTCTTCGACTACGTGTTCACCGACGGCGCGATCGAGGCGAGCGGCGTTTCGCCCTACTCGCAGGTGTGGTGGGTGAAAGAGATTTTTCAGGGCTTTATGCTGATAGGCGTTTTCCTGTTCGTGCTCGCGTTCCCGACCCTGCTGCTCCGCACCAAGTTTTTCAAGACGGCGGTGCACGAGGTTCAGCCCATGGGGCACAACGACGGCAAAGTCGATAAGCTCATTTTCTGGGGGATCTTCACCGTTTGCGCCGTGTTCGCGCTGTTCGCGTACAAGTGGGCGGCGACCTTTGCCGCCGGTTGGTTCACGACCGGACCGTCGGAGAACAAAGGCGGCTTGACCTGGCTGTTCCCGCAGCGCATGACAAACGCCGTCATGCTGTGGGCGGTCATGAACGCCGCGGTCGGCATGGGGCTGTTCCTATTGGCGCACTTCCTACGGCACAGAAAGCGCGGCGCGACGCTTATCAACCTGAAAGACAAGCCGAGCAACGTGTTCAAAAATCTTCTTCTCGCGTTTATAACGTTCGTGTCGTTCTACGCGATAGTTGATGTTCTGTATCTCATATTCCACGTCGACCCGCGGTTCTTCTTCGTTTGCGTGCGCCCGCTTTTCCTCAATACCAACTGGAAAATACTCGTGCTCGCACTAATGTATATGCCGCTGTTCTTCCTGTTCTATTTCACCAACTCGGTGCGCGTGAACTGCTCAATGCGCAACGCGCGCTGGGGCAAGGTGGGAAGCGTTGCTATCGCGTGCGTGGCGAACTGCATAGGTCTTATCGGCATTATCGGGCTTCAATACATAGTGTTCTCGGCGACGGGCACGGTGTGGCTGACCGATACCTGGCTGTACGTAAACCTTTTGTGGGGCGTCGTGCCCATGATGATACTTCTGCCCATTTACAACCGTTATTTCTATAACAAAACGGGCAAAGTGTATCTCGGCGCGTTCGTCACTTGCATGATATTTATTATGATCTCCATGCTCAATACGGTCACGTATTTGCCGTTGTAGAGGACAAAGCTATGAACAATAAACTATATAAAATTTTGGCGTTTGCGGCGGCGGGCGCGCTCGCGTGTTCGGGGCTTATCGCGTGCGCAAGCGATAGCGATCCGCTTATACCCATGAATGAGCTGAGCGGCAAGCGGCTCGTCGGGAACAACGTTAAATGGTTGGGGCGGACGGAGTACGACGCCGAAACGCAGACTGTCGACTGCTCGTATACCGCTACGGGGTTCGAGGTGCGGTTTATCGGCACTCGGCTGGACGTGACCTTTACCGCTACAAATACCGACAGCGCGTACAACCGCCCGTATTTTTACGTTTCGGTCGACGGCTCGGGCGATACGCAGATCGAGGACTCGAACGAGAACTATTACAAGGTCTATCCGCTTACCGAGAGCGTTCAAACGGTGACCGTTGTCGACGGGCTGGACGAAAACAAGGTGCATACCGTGATGGTGCTGAAAGCGAGCGAGCCCGAAAACTCGCGCACTTCCGTAAAGTCGATATTGACCGACGGCGATTTTATTAAGCCCAAGAAAAGCTCCGCGCCCAAGTTCCAGATTTTGGGCGGCTCGGGCATTTCGGGGCACGGGTGCTTGGGCAAGGAAGGCGAGAGCTGGACGACCGAGAACTCGTCGTCAATGTATGGGTTCGGGTACCTTGCCGCGCGTATGTTCGGCGGCGAGTGCGAGTTTGTAAGCAACAGCGGCATGGGAATCAAGTGGGGCTACCGCGGCGTGGCGAGCCTTATCGACGCGTACGAAGCGACGGGACTGACCGCCGAATACAACGCCGACGGCTCGACTAAATCGGTCGCGCCTACCGATAGCAAGTGGGATCACGAAAGCAGCTCGCCCGACGTAGTTATAATCAATATCGGCGGCAACGATTGGAACAGTCATATAAGTCTTTTGGACGAGGGCTCTGCCGAGCGCAAGACCGCCGAGAACGAGTTCTGCACGGCGGTAAAAACACTGCTCGACCGTATACACGGTCTGCACCCTGCGGCGGATATCGCTTGGACGTGCAACAGCAAAACGACGGGCAACGGCGCGCTCGCCAAAAGCGTTATCGACGAGCTGTCGTACCGTTCGCAAATAGTAGTTATAGAAATCGATAACGCCAAGGACGGCGCGGATAACCACGCAGGCCTTGAAACGCAAAGAAAGAACGCAGAAACAGTTGCAACAGAGATCTCAGCGGCGTTCGGTTTGGAAATGAAATAAAAATTAATAATTAAATATTAAGAAATAAAAAACTTCCGCTAAGTCACGGCGGAAGTTTAATTTTGCGCGAAAATATCGGAATAGTCTACGTTGAGTATTTGCTTGATTAGAATTATTTCGTCGGCGTAAATATGGCGTTGCCCGACTTTGATTTTGGCGACTGCGCTTCGCGTTATATCACATCCGAGCAATTGAAGCTGTGCCGCGAGATAGTCTTGCGTAAAGCCCGCCTTTTCACGCAACCGTCGAATATTATTGCCGACGCGCTTTTCTATTTGAATATTCATATAGCTTCCTTTAATTAATATCGGTTATTATTTTTTGTAACGTTTCCGCCCAATTTTGTACGCCGCCGTCCGATTTGCCCGTGCGCAATATTACCAAGTCGTTGGCGGGCGATATATACAGTATTTGATCGGACTTGCCCCAAGCGATTATATCGGGTGACTGTTCGGACGGAACGGAGTACCACATATATTTGTAGCCTATATTCTTACCTGCCAAAAACGAATTTTCGTAGTCCGTTTTGTTTATAGGAAAATCGCACAAAGTCGATTTGTCTAGCCAATCTTTGTTTATAACCTGCGACCCGTTCCAAAACCCGTCGCGCAATATCATACTGCCTATTTTTATGAAATCGACCGCACGGAAGTTTATTCCGCTCTCCATCTTTTCAAAACCCGATTTATCGCCGTCTAGGCTCCACGACGCGTCGTGCTCCGCGCCGATTTTTTGCCAAATTTCGCGCTCGAAAAATTGCGAAACTGTCACGCCCGTACTGCGTTCCAAAATAATGCCGAGTAGCAGCGGGTGATAGTTATTGTACCTGAATCTGCCGCCGTACTCATTTGTTAAGTCTGTATGCGATAGAGCGAGCGCTCTTAAATCGTCGTGCCAATAGGTGAGCGTGTCGTCGCCGAACCACAAAAATTTATCTTCGTCGTAAACGATATTCGAGCGCATTAGAAGTAGATCTTCTATCGTCGTTTTACCGATTTCTTCGGTTTGGAACACGGTAATATAATTAGATATAGGTTCGCTCACGCTTTTGATAAAACCGTTCTCTATCGCTTTGCCTATCAGGAGCGAAACGACCGATTTCGCCATAGAAAACGATGTGTTTATCGAGTTTTCGTCGTAGCCGTTTGCGTATTGCTCGTAAACGATTTTATCGTTTTTAACTATTATAAACGAGCAAGTGTCGGTGCTTTTAACGAACTCGCTAAGAGTTTTTTGTTTGCTTCCGTAGTCGACTGTTAATTCGCCGATAGCGGCATTTATGCGTTTTTCATATAAATACGGCTGTTCGCTCTTTTGTATAACTCGCTCGGGGAATATTTTATAATCGTTTACGCTCGAATCGAAATGCGTAAGAACTCTGCCCAAGAATGCGGGCGAGTATATTCCCATAGTCACGAAACACAAAATTAAAAACGCCAAAATCAATGCGATGATCGGCGTTAAAATTCCTATAAGGGTTTTTTGTTTTTTATTCAGCTTGGTTTTCATAAAACGGCTTGCGGTTGGCAAATCAGCCGTCGATTTTCTTCTTAATAATATCGAACAGCTCGTCGTCGATAACGTGTTCTATGCGGCAGGCGTTGTCTTCGGCGAGTTCTTGGTTTGCGCCGATAGAAACGAGAAGCTTGGTCAGCACGTTGTGTCTTTCGTAAATAGTATTCGCTTTCTTCGCGCCCTCGGCGGTGAACTCGATAAACCCGTCGTCACCCACGCGGATATAGCCGCGGTCCTGTAAAAGGCTCACGCCGCGCGACACGCTCGACTTGGCGTAGCCGAGTTTTTCGGCAATATCTATCGAGCGGACGGCGGGGCGTTCGCTTTTAAGAACGAGGATCGTTTCGAGGTACATTTCTTCCGATTCGTGGATTTTCATGGTTTCGCCTTGATAATTCTTCTAATATATTAAGTATAGCATTTTGCCGTCGCAAAGTAAAGCGGTTTTAAACTATGAGTGGGCAAATCGTGATGAAAAATCTTTCGGCGTCTTTCGGGCAAAAAGGCGGCAATGACGTAAACGCCGAAAATTCTTGCGCGTAGCGCCGCTACGAGCGCGAATTTTTGCCGCCTTTTATCGCCGAAATCCGCTCGAAATATTATAATCATCTCTTTTTGCCCACTCATGACAAAATTCTTAATCGACAGGTCGCGCAATAATTGACAATTCGCCCGAGGTATAGTATAATTAAAGAAAAAGCATGAGAGGAAAAAACCAATGAAAGTAGAATGCAACGGTAATGATTTAAGCGACGCGGTCGCACGCGTAATAAAGGCTGTTCCCGCGCGCTCGACCAACGCCGTGCTCGAAGGCATTAAGCTTTCGGCGAGCGACGGCACGCTCACGCTGACCGCGACCGATCTCGAACTTTCGATCGAGCACATGATCCGCGCCAACGTTATTGAAACGGGCGAGGCGGTCGTGCCCGGCAAGCTGTTCGGCGATTTCGTCAAAAAGCTTACCTCGCAGACGATAGTGCTCACCGCTTCTCCGTCGCGGCTCAAAATCGACTACGAGCGTAGCGAGGGCGAGTTCGGGTGCTTCCCTGTCGAGCAATATCCCGAGGTCAACCGCATAGAGGACACGCAGCACTTCGAGCTTAAAAGCTGCGATCTTAAAGACCTCGTAAACAAGGTTGCGTTCTCGGTGTGCACCGACGATTCGCACCCCACGCTCAAAGGCGTGCTCTTGGAAATCAACGACAGCGAAGTCGTCGCCGTCACGACCGACGGCTATCGGCTCGCCAAATGCGTTAAGCCGATTATCGCGACGACTGCTTCTACGAGCATTACCGTGCCCGTTCGCGCGGTCATGGAGATCTCGCGGCTTTTGACCGATATTGACGACGAAGTCAAGCTCAATCTTCACAAGAACTTCCTCATGGTCCAGGTCGACGCGACGACGATCACCACGCGGCTCATCGACGGCACGTTCGTCAATTATCGTCAGATCATTCCTCAGCATTTCGACACGCTCGTGTACATTCCCAAAAACCTGTTCGAGGACGCTATCGACCGCGCGGTGCTTATGGCTCGATCGGAGAAGAACAACAACCTCGTTCGGTTCGATATTTCGCAAACGAACATGACGGTCAGCTCGCGCAGCGAGGCGGGTACCGTCGAGGAAAACCTTCCCGTCAATACCGACGGTGCCGACCTTTCGATCTCGTTCAATGCGCGGTACTTCACCGAGTTCCTGCATTGCATGAACTGCGAGACGGTCGTGCTCAACCTTACCAACTCGACCTCGGTGTGCGTTGTCGCGCCCGTCGGCGGAGTAGAGGACTATATCTATCTCGTGCTTCCGGTAAGAAGCGTGTAATAAATTAAGAATTAAGAATTCATAATTAAGAATTGCGGACGAATTAAATAAAAACACCGCAAAGCGGTCAATAATTCTGAATTCTGAATTTAGGAGAACTATGAAAAACGACATCAATCTTATATTAAACAAGCTCGTCAGCTATGCGACGGATAATCTTTTGCTCGACGAACTCGACGCGCTGTACACGCTCAACCGCTTGTCTGTAGTATGCGGCGCGGGCGCGGTATCGCGTGATCAGGACGCCGACTACGGCGAAGCCGATCTCGCCGCGCTCTTAAACGAGCTTACCGCGGCTTGCCCTGCTGCCGATAAGGCGGCGGTCCGCGATATTCTTTTCCCCATGCCGCGCACCGTCAATATGTATTTCGGCGACGCGCTCGGGCGCAACAAAAACAAGGCGTTCGACTTCTTGTTCGAGCTTTACGCGAACGGCGGCGCGGCTTCGGCAGGCGAAGCTGTCGCTAAGGACGGATACCTCGCATACGTGCGTACCGCCGAGGCGGCGGGGGGCGTTACCCTCGACGTTAAGGGCGAAGCGCTCGCGTATATCCCGCGCGCAGTTGCGGGGCGCATTGCCGAGCTCGAAAAGCCCGACGTTACCGCCGACGATACGCTTTCGCGTATGGCGGCGTACGTTACGACCTACGGCGGCGTGATCGCGGCTAAGTCGGTCGGCGATATCGACGGCTACCTGACCTGCGCGGACTGTGCGCTCACTCACGCCAAGGTCAAGACCGAGATCTCGGGCGGCGCGGTCAAAACGGATATTCTCGATTATCCCGTGCCCGTCGTTGCGTTCAACGGCATTGCCAAAAACACGGTCGCGCGCGAGGTTGCGCGGATCATTAAGGCGGCGGAGCCCGCGGGGCTTAAACCCGTCGTTGCCGCCGCGGCTAAGGACGGCATAACGTTCTATCTCGTTTTCGCGGGCGAAGTGACCGATCCCAACAAGTTTATCGGCAAGACCGATGCGCTCACTGCGTGCGGCGTGTTCGAAACGGTCGACTGCTCGGGACTTCTCAGCGTGCTCGAAAAAGGCACGGCGCTGTCCACCGACCTTTCGGCGTTCAAGCCCATCTACGACAAGATCGGCGGCGTTAAGCTCGGCGCAAAGGCGGCGGCGGAGCTCGGCGGCGCGCTCGCGGAAATCTTCAAGCCCGCGCTTCAAGCTTCCGCGACCACGCCCGAAGCGGCTGTCAAGGCGCTTTTCGCATAACTCAAAAAAACGTTAAGCATGAACCAGGCCGATCTTAACAAACTCATAGCGAGCGTCGAAGCCAACGACCCGACTGCGATGTTCATTTACGCCGAGTATTTGCGCCCGACCGATCCCGCGGGCGCGGATAAGTATATTCTGCTTGCCGCATACCTCGGTCAGCCGCAGGCGCAGGAAGCGTACGGCGACAAATGCCACGCCGACGGCGATTACGTGACTGCGGCTAGATTCTACCGTCGCGGCGCGCGCGTGGGAATGTTGGACTGCTCGGTCAAGCTCGCCGCTATGGAGCTCGAAACCAACGAGGAAAAAGCGGTGCGCGAGCTCGAAGACCTCGCCGAGAACGGGGTCAAGTCGGCGTGCGCCGCGCTCTCCGCGTACTATCGGGTCAAGGGCAAGAACAAGGAAGCCAAGTATTGGGAGTCGCTTATCAAAAAGGTTTGTAACTAGCCTTTCCGTTCGTCGAGGCGTTTGCTTCGGCGAATATATTTTTAAAAAATAAAGAAATTACGTATATAATGAAAAATCCGCACGATACAAGCGAATACAAAAAACTGGATGACGGCGTTTTGCCCGAGCCCGAGCCGGAAACCGCAACCGCGACCGACGAAGCCGTGGGCGAAGCGGACGGGGCGCAGGCTGTCGAAACCGCCGACGGCGCGACTAAGGCTAAGAAGAAAGACAAAAAGCAAAAGCTGTCGGGCGCGTACTATTACGTGGATAAGGACGAACAAAAGCTCAAAGACATGGCGTTTGCGCGGACTATGCTGTGCGTGATCGGGTTTATGCTGCAATTTGTCGTGCTGCTTTTGCCGCAGGGCGGGCTGGAATACGTTACCTATAATATTCCGTCGCTCGCTTATGCGTATATGTGGGCGGTGTTCGTGCTCGTCGGGATCGCGATATGGTTGTTTATTATGATCAAGCTGCGCTATAAAATAGCCAAGCGTATCGTTAAAGAGTATGCGCCGAAAAACGGGTTTAAGCGGCGCGCGTACTTCGGCAGCGAGCTGTTTATTGCGATCAATGCGGTCATATTCTTGTTTGAGCTCAGTTTTGTGTGTATCCATTACGACGGTATCGGGCTGGTCGGTATGTTCATAACCGCGCTCGCCGTCGGGTGCGCCGTCGCCGCGCGTGTGATCACGCAGCAGACCCTTAAAAACGCCGAGCTTATCGAAGCGAAAGAGTAGGTTTTTTCTTCCTTCTTGTGAACAAGAAGGAAGCGAAGAAAACTTTGTGTTAAAAAAAGCTGTATTGGGCTTATACTCCCGATGCAGCTTTTTTGTTGAGGGTAAAGTAAAATAACCTTGTTATTTCGAGCTTGCGAGAAATCTCCCCGCGGATAACGATTATACAATAGTGATATCGAAAGTAAAAGCCTATTTATAATACTCGTCAAGTAGGTTACTGAAATTGGGGTTTGTCGATTTA
>JAAVHP010000027.1 GCA_014799665.1 Clostridiales bacterium | reverse complement strand
TTTTCGCAGTCAAGCCGTTTCAAGAGATTTCTCGCCACCCTCGAAATGACAAAGAGAGGGGTTTACTCGTTTAAAACATATTCCCCCAACGTAAAGTTTTCTTGCTTACTTCTTTTTCAAAAGAAGTAGGGGGAAAATACTTGACAATTATTCGGCGGTGCGCGTATAATAACGGTGAACCTAATAATTGCAAGAGCAATGGCGCTGTGGGCTTTTTCGCCAACAGCGTTTTTTGGTGAAACTCACGGTCAAGTTTACGTGCCCATCTTGGCAATCTTAGCGCGACACTTAACCGAGCGTTTCGGTGAACAGGGTTCAATTTCAACGATTACGGAGGATATGTAAATGACTAAGGTACCCGAACTTTTCGGATCGATGGTGTTCAACGAGCAGGTCATGCGCGAGCGACTGCCCAAGGACGTGTTCCGCGCGTTGCAGGACACTATCAAAACGGGCAAGCCCATATCTTCCGCGGTGGCGGACGTCGTTTCCAACGCAATGAAGGACTGGGCGATAGAAAAGGGCGCGACCCACTACACGCACTGGTTCCAGCCCATGACAGGCGTCACCGCCGAAAAGCACGACAGCTTTATTCAGCCTGCCGAGGGCGGCAAGGTCATTATGAACTTCTCGGGCAAAGAGCTCATCAAGGGCGAGCCAGACGCGTCGAGCTTCCCGTCGGGCGGCTTGCGCTCGACCTTCGAGGCGCGCGGGTACACGGCGTGGGACCCGACGAGCTATGCGTTCGTCAAGGACAGCGTGCTGTACATCCCGACGGCGTTCATGGCGTACTCCGGTCAGGTGCTCGACAAGAAAACGCCGCTCCTGCGCTCCATGGACAGTCTTAACACCGCGGCGCGCCGCGTACTCAAATTCTTCGGCAAAACGCCCGACCGCGTGTTCCCGTCGGTCGGTCCCGAACAGGAATACTTCCTTATTCCGCGCGAGCTCTACAAAAAGCGTCCCGACTTAATAATCACGGGCAGAACGCTGTTCGGCGCGAAGCCGCCCAAGGGTCAGGAGCTCGACGACCACTATTTCGGGCATATAAAAACGCGCGTGCTCGAATATATGGAGGACCTCGACGCCGAGCTGTGGAAGCTTGGTATCCTCGCAAAGACCAGGCACAACGAGGTCGCGCCCGCGCAGCACGAGCTCGCGCCCATCTATTCGACGGTCAATATCGCGACCGACCACAACCAGCTGACGATGTCTGTCATGCGCAAGCTCGCCAAGAAACACGATCTCGTGTGCTTGCTGCACGAAAAACCGTTCGCGGGCGTGAACGGCTCGGGCAAGCATAACAACTGGTCGATTTCCACGTCGGACGGCGAGAACCTGCTCGACCCCGGCAAGGACCTTAAAAACAACCTGCAATTCATGGTGTTCCTGACCGCCGTAATTAAAGCGGTAGACGAGCATCAGGACCTTTTGCGCCTGTCCGTCGCTTCGGCGGGCAACGACCACCGCTTGGGCGCGAACGAAGCCCCGCCCGCGATCATTTCCATGTTCCTCGGCGACGAGATAACCGATCTCTTGGAAACGCTCGCGCAGGGCAAGGAATACAGCAACCACGTAGGCGCAAAGCTGTCGACGGGCGTCGAGGCGGTGCCAGTTATCTACGAGGACACGACCGACCGCAACCGCACTTCGCCGTTCGCATTCACGGGCAATAAGTTCGAGTTCCGCTCGCTCGGCAGCTCGATCAATATCGCGTGCTCGAACATCATGATCAACGCTGCGGTCGCCGACGTTCTTAACGGGTTCGCCGACGAGCTCGAAAAGATCAAGAAAACCGAGTTCGAAAAAGCGGCGAAGGCGCTTATCAAGCGCGAGTATATCGCGCACAGGCGCATAGTGTTCAACGGCGACAACTACGCCGCCGAGTGGGTAGAGGAGGCGAAAAAGCGAGGACTTTTAAATCTCAAAAGCACGCCCGAAGCGCTCTCGCACTACGACACGCCCGAGAATATCGAGCTGTTCGCGCGGCTCAAAATCTACACGGGCGCGGAAGTGCGCGCGCGCAAGGACATACTTTTAGAGAACTATTGCAAGGTCATTAATATCGAAGCGCTGACCATGTGCGACATCACGCAGAAGCAGATCCTGCCCGCCGCCGTTGCGTTCACGACCGAGCTCGCCGATAATATCGCTAAGCTTAACGCGCTCGGTGTGGAAGCGACTGCGCAAAAGAGTTTGCTCGATAAGGTCGCAAAGCTCGTTACCGCCGCGTACGACACCGAGCAAAGACTGTACAAGGCGCAGCTGGAAGTCAAGACCGAAAAGGATCTCCAAACCGAAGCGAACCTTTGCTATTCCAAAGTTCTCGCGACCATGCAGGAGCTTCGCGGGTTCTGCGACGGGCTCGAAGTGCTTATGCCTAAGAACCTTTGGCCGTTCCCGACTTATTCCGATTTGTTGTTGTACGTATAGTTAGTTACTTCTTTGAAAAGAAGTAACCAAGAAACTTTTAGTTTCGTGTGTTTACTCGGGTGGTTGACTTTTTGTTACACCCGAGTATTTTTGTTGCGGTATTTATCACTTTACGCCGTTCTTCTTTCTCGTTCACAAGAAAGAAGGAAAAAAATTATTTGACATGGAATGGCAAAACATGGTAAAATTCAGCCATGCCGTTATTGCAATTCAAAAACGTCGATTATTCGTACCCGAGCGGGGATAACGACTATATACAGGCTCTAAACGCTATCGATCTGTCTATCGAGCGCGGCGAGTTCGTTGCGCTCGTCGGGTGCAACGGCTCGGGCAAATCGACGCTTGCAAGGCTTAGTAACGGGCTCATTCTTCCCGACCGCGGCGACGTTACGGTCGACGGGCTGTCGACCGCCGATAAAGCCAACCTATACGATATCCGCCGCAAGATCGGCGTGGTGTTCCAAAACCCCGATAACCAAATGGTCACGACGATTGTCGAGGACGACGTGGCGTTCGGACCCGAAAACCTCGGCGTGCCGCCCGCCGAGATCAAGGAGCGCGTCGACTGGGCGCTCGACTGCGTGGGTATGCGCGAGCACGCCAAGAGCGGACCGTTCCGCCTATCGGGCGGGCAAAAACAGCGCGTGGCGATCGCGGGTGTTCTGGCGATCAAGCCCGAACTCATGATACTCGACGAGGCGACGGGTATGCTCGATCCCGAGGGTCGGCGCGAAGTGCTCGAAGTCGTCAAGCGGCTGAATAAGCAAGAGAACGTAGCGGTCGTCATGATAACGCATTTCATGGAAGAAGCGGCGGCGGCAGACCGAATAGTCATACTCGAACACGGCAAGCTCATTCGCGACGGCGGCAGGGAGCTGTTCGCTACGCCCGAGGTGTTCACGGGCGCGGGGCTCGATCTTCCCGTATACGTGCGCGTGGCGCAAAGACTGAAAGATAAAGGGCTGGATATCGGCTGTCCGTTATCGCCCGACGAGTTTTCCGTCGCGGTCGCAACCGCATTAAAGGCGAAAGGGGGCGAGCAATGATTTCAGTTCGGTCCCTATCATATATATACAGTCCCAAAATGCCGTTCATGACGCAGGCGTTGCACGATATAAGCTTGGAGATAGAGCAGGGCGATTTCTTCGGTATAATCGGCACGACGGGCGCGGGCAAGTCGACGCTCGTGTCGCACTTCAACGCGCTCACCCGCGTGCAGAAAAAGAGCGGCACGGTCATAGTCGACGGTATCGACCTGTCCAAAAAGAAGCTCGACTTAAAAGCGGTGCGCGCCAAGGTCGGCATGGTTTTCCAGTACCCCGAGCATCAGCTTTTCGACGACACGGTCGTCAGCGACGTGGCGTTCGGTCCCAAGAACCTCGGGCTGTCCAAGGACGAAGCGTACGCGCGCGCCAAGGAAGCTATCGAGCTCGTCGGGCTCGACTACGAACAAATAGCCGAGCGTTCACCGTTCGAACTGTCGGGCGGGCAAAAGCGCAGAGTCGCGCTCGCGGGCGTTATCGCCATGCGCCCGCAGTATCTCGTACTGGACGAACCGACGGCGGGGCTCGATCCCGTGGGCAAGCGCGAGATCATGGAGCTCGTAAAGCGCATACAATCGATCTGCCCGACGGTCGTTATGATCTCGCATAACATGGACGAGATAGCTACCTACTGCAATAAGATAGCCGTGCTTTCGCACGGTAGGGTGACGGGCGTGTTCACGCCGCGCGAGCTGTTCGGGTCGCAGGAGCTACTCGAAAAATGCGGAGTGGAGCTTCCGCTCGTGACCGAGCTTGCCGTTAAGCTTAACGAGCAGGGCATAGATATAGATAAGTCGGTCATCACCGAGGACGAGCTCGTGTCGGCGATACTCGACAAAGCGGGGGTGGCTCATGCGTGACGTAACGATAGGGCAGTACTACCCGTCAAACTCGATAGTCCACCGCGCCGACCCGCGGTTCAAGCTGGTAATACTCGTGCTGTATCTCGTAACGGTGTTCTTTTGTGAGAGCTTTTTCTCGTTCGGGTTCATGACCCTGTTCGTGCTCATAACCATAATCATGTCGCGCGTGCCGTTCCTGAAAGTGCTGAAAGGCTTGAAGATGATCCTCGCGCTTCTCATAATAACAACGCTGCTCATGATGATATTCTACGTCGACGCGGACAGCGCGCCGCTTGCCGAGTGGGGGATATTCCATATCTACCTGAGCGGTATCTACTCGGCGATTAAGCTCGGTTGGCGGCTACTATTGCTCGTGCTCATGCCGACGGTGCTCACGCTCACCTCTACGCCCACCGAATTGTGCGACGGGCTGGAAAGTCTGTTATCGCCGCTCAAAAAATTGCATTTCCCCGTGCACGAGCTCGCGCTCATAATGAGTATCGCACTTCGGCTTATCCCCACGCTCATCGAGGAAACGGACAAAATCATGAACGCGCAGAAAGCGCGCGGCGCGGCGTTCGAATCGCGCAACCCGTTCAAGAAGATAAAGGCTATGATCCCCGTGCTCGTGCCGTTGTTCGTATCGGCGTTCAGGCGCGCGGACGACCTCGCCGACGCAATGGACAGTCGTTGTTATCGCGGCGCAAAGGGCAGAACGCGCATGAAAAAGCTCAAATGCCACGTCGGCGATTTTATAGCCTTGCTCGGCTGGTGCGCGATCACCGTTTGTATACTTTTCCTTAAATATAACTGGCTCGGCTGGGGCTTTATATCAATTATCGGATTATAAAAAGTAAAAGTTTCTTCGCTTCCTTCTTTTCAAAGAAGGAAGAAAAAATATGCGTTACAAAATCACGATAGGCTATGACGGAACGGAGTTCTGCGGCTGGCAGCACCAGCCGAACGGAAACAGTATTCAAGACGCGTTGGAGCGCGCCGCGTTTAGCCTGTTCGGGGAAAAGGTGTGCGTGGTCGGTTCGGGCAGAACGGACGCAGGCGTGCACGCGCTCGCGCAGATCGCGCACTTCGACTGCGAAAAGGTTTTAGAGCTTCCTCGCGTGGTCGGCGGGCTCAATGCGTACCTGCCGCGCTCTGTAAGAGTGAGCAGCGCCGAGTACGCGGAGAGCGACTTCGACGCGCGCAAGTCCGCCAAGCAAAAAACCTATATGTATCTATTATATATAGGCGCGGAACAGCCAGTGTTGAGCGACCGCGCGTTGCGGCTGCCGACAGAGCCCGATTTGGCGCGCATGAAAGAGCAGGCGGGTAGGCTTATCGGCACGCACGACTTTTCCACGTTCATGGCGTCTGGCGGCGGCGCTAAAACGTTCACGCGCACGGTTTACGACGCGAGGTTCGAAAAGGACGGCGCGTTTATCAAGTTCTTCATAACCGCAAACGGGTTTCTGTATAACATGGTTCGAATAATCGTAGCGCAGCTATTAAAAGCGGGGCGCGGCGAGCAAGTCGATATTGCCGAGCTTATTAATAAAAAAGACAGAAGCTTCGCTAAAGAATT
This sequence comes from Clostridiales bacterium, assembly GCA_014799665.1. Classification (NCBI taxonomy): domain Bacteria; kingdom Bacillati; phylum Bacillota; class Clostridia; order Eubacteriales; species Clostridiales bacterium. The sequence continues at coordinate 91,689 of JAAVHP010000027.1, read as the reverse complement.
AGCCCCTGCCTATGGTTTATATTTACACAATGTGGATTACGGTGTAAGCGATGACCGATAACGCGTATTTTTTCGAATACATGAAAGAGCTTTTGGGCGCGCGGTACGATGAGTTTATCCAAGCGTACGAGAGTAAGCCGCGACACAAGGGCTTGCGAGTGAACACGCTTAAAACGGGTATCGCGGAATTCCTTTCGGCGTTCGGCGAGCTTAAAAGCAATCCGTTGTGCAGTGCGGCGTTCTATACGGATATCAAGCCGTCGCTAGATCCGTTCTATCATGCGGGGCTTTATTATATGCAAGAGCCGAGCGCGTCGGCGGCGGTCGCGGCGTTCGAGAATTATATAGGAAGAAGGGTGCTCGACCTGTGCGCCGCGCCGGGCGGCAAGAGCACGCAAGCGGCTGCGTTTAATAAGTCGGATATTATTTTTTGCAACGACCCCGACTACAAGCGCACGCACGCGCTCGTCGAGAATATCGAGCGGCTGGGCGTAAGCAATGCGGTCGTCACCTGCAACACGGCGAAGGATTTTCGCGCGGCAGGGTTCGACGGGTATTTCGATTCGCTTATAGTCGACGCGCCGTGCAGCGGCGGCGGCATGATGCGGTACGAGGAAGTTCCGTTCACGCGCGATATAGTTAACGGCTGCGCGGCGCGCCAGCGCACAATACTTGCCGACGCGGTGCATCTTTTGCGGGAGGGCGGGTATATGCTATACAGCACTTGCACGTTCGCGCGCGAGGAGAACGAGGACAATATACTTTACTTGCAGGCACTGGGCATGAGTCCCGTGGATATAGAGCTTAAAGCGGGCAGCGAGCGCGGAATAGACGTAAAGGAAGCGCGGCGGGTGTATCCCATGAGCTTCGACGGCGAAGGGCATTTCTATTGCGTTTTGCAAAAAACGAGCGAAGCGGCGGACTGCGATAAACCGCTTATGCGCAGCAAGAAAAATAAAGTTAAGCTCGGCGGCCTTAGCTTGGAAGTCAACGATATAGGCGGGAGGGTGATACTTCCGCTCTGCGTACCCGACACGAAAGGGCTCAACGTTATCCGCGCGGGCACGCCCGTATTCGACGGCAACGAACCGTCGCACGCGCTCACTCACGCGCTTAGCAGAGAACAAGCGGCATTGTTCGGTACGGTCGAGCTCGGCGAACACGCGGCGGAGTATATATCGGGTAAGGAAATATATATGACCGCGCCGCGCGGCAATCTTATCGCTACGTATAAAGGCTATGCGCTCGGGCTCGTAAAGTGCGCCCCGTCGGGCAACGGCGAACTCGCGCTTAAAAACAAATACCCGAAAGGGCTAAGAATTAATGCGTAATTAGGAATGCGTAATGCGTAATTAAAGGATATATTATTAAGTCAGCGCGAAGCGCTCAATAATTACGAATTACGAATTACGAATTTTTTAAGGAGTTTATTATGGAAAAAATCATTACTGTAACGAAAACGGCGACCAAACAGGTCGAACCCAACAAAGTACGAATAACGGTGACTGCGCGCGGCGAAGCGGGCAGCTACGCGCAAGCGGTGAAGATCGCTAACGAAAAATGCGACAAGGCTAAAACCGCATTGTATACGGGCGGCGTAAACATTCGCGGCGGCGGCATAACCGTGGGCGCGGTATACGACGGCGCTAAGGTAAAAGGCTACCGCGCGTCGCGCACGCTTTGGATAGTTCTGCCGCGCGAGGGCGAAGCGGTCAATAAAACGACCGACGAGCTCGGTAAGCTCGACAGCGATTGGCGCGTGTCGTTCGAGTACGCGGGCAACGATAAGGCCGAGCTTCTCGCCGAGGCGGTAAAAGCGGCAAGAGAGGACGCGGAAGTGATAGCATCTGCCGCGGGCGTAAAGCTTGGCGCGCTCGTAAAGACCGAGTATGCGGACGGCGAACACGCTTCCCCCGTCATGTTCAAAGCCGCGCGCTTCGGCGGCGACGACGTTTCACCCGAGCTCATAACCCTCAGCCAAACGGTCGTTTGCGGCTTCGAGATAGAGTAGGGCACAAGGCTCTTTCACCATATTTCACTTGACAAAAATGTGACTGTATAGTACAATTAAAACATACTATACATTAGGAACTTCCGATTAAGTTCGTGCGGCAATCTTGCTGTCAATTTCCGCGCTGCGTGCTACAATACAACGCGCCCGTAGCGCTGCTACGAGCACAACGTATTGTATTCGCATCACGAAAATTGCCCGCGCAATCTTGCTCGCGTCACTTAAACGTCAGTTCCATAGGATAATTCGTTTGGAAGTCGTAGTCAGTGTTTTGTCGCTAATAGCCGGGTTGGGCGTGCTCATGATAGGCATGAGGATGCTCAGCGAGGGATTGGAACGCAGCGCCGGTAAGGGTATGCGTAAGCTGTTCGGTAAGATCAGCAACAATCGGTTTGCCGGCATCGGTGTCGGCGCGGTCGCGACCGTGCTCGTCAACTCGTCGGCGGCGACTACCGTTATGGTCATTGGTTTCGTCAATGCGGGGCTTATGACGCTTTTTCAAGCGACTTCTATCATCATGGGCGCGAACATAGGTACTACGCTTACGGGCGTTATTATCGCGCTGTCCGGCTTTAACATAAGCTCGTACTTCGCCATTCTTGCGTTTATCGGCGTCATCATGATGATGTTCTTTAAGAACGACACCGTTAAGAAAGTCGGCTCGGCGATAGCCGGTCTCGGGCTTATGTTCGTCGGCTTGGGAAGCATGAGCGGCGCGTTCAAGAATGACGTCATTTCGGCGGGGTTGCAGCACTTATTCCGCGTTGTCGATTTCCCGCTCGTGCTCATACTTATCGGTTTGGTATTTACCGCGCTGTTCCAGTCGTCGGCGGCGATGACGGCGCTCGTCGTTACCATGGCGGCGCCCGTAAACGGCGGCGCGCCCATTATTCCCATGGCGAGCGCACTGTTCGTCATACTCGGCACGAACATAGGCACTTGCGTGACCGCGCAGATAGCGTCTATCGGCGCGAGCACCAACGCCAAGCGCACGGCGCTCATTCACTTGCTGTTCAACGTTATCGGCACGACGATATTTACTATATTTATTTGGATATTCACCGACGGCGTGGTGTGGCTGTTCGAGCATTTGAGCAGCAACGCGCAAATGCAGGTCGCGCTTTTCCACGTGTTCTTCAACGTGCTCACGACCCTTCTTCTCGTTCCGTTCATCAAGCCGCTTACTGTTCTCGCGTCGCGGCTCGTGCGCGAAAAGCGCGGCGGCGACGAGGAAGCGCCGCATACGTACTTTATCGACGAGCGGTTCTTGCAAACGCCGCCCATTGCGGTCGCGCAGGTCAAGCGCGAGGTCGATCACATGGCTGACATGGCGAAAGCCAATCTCAAACGCGCCATGGTCGCGGTGCTCACGCTCGACGTAAGCGAGCGCGACAAGGTAGCGCGCGAGGAAGAACGCATTAACTTTATCAATAAAGGCGTAACGAAGTATCTTATCAAGCTTTCGTCGCAGTCGCTCACGCGTTCTGACGAGAAGGTCGTGGGTACGCTCCATCACGTGGTGGGCGACATAGAGCGTATAGCCGACCATGCCGAGAACTTCATGGAAGACGCCGAGAATATGCGCGAAAACGACTGCGCGTTCACGCAGGACGCAAAAGACGAGATCGAGGATATGTACGACAAGGTCATGACCATGTTCGACGAGGCTATGTACATTTTCGAGAACGGCGCGGTCGATCGGCTGAACGCGTTCGCCGAGCGCGAGCAGGAAGTCGACATGACCAAACGCTTGCTCGGCAATAACCATATTACGCGGCTCAACGCGGGCGGCTGTACCGTCGAGAGCGGCACGCATTTCTATTCGATAATCAGCGCGCTCGAACGTATCGCCGACCATCTTACTAACATAGCGTTCTCCATTAAGTCGCCGTCGGGCTCACAGCGCGAGGCGATGGAGAAGATAGCGGACGAGCAGAAGCGCAGGTCGTCGGCGCGCAAAAAAAGCGGCGAGAGCCTTGTTAAGTCTGCCGCGGTCGACCCCCAAAGCGAGGATGAGAGCAAATGATATACGTATTAGGCAGTATCAATAACGATATTTCGATTGAGGTCGAGCGGTTCCCCAAAAAGGGCGAAACGCTCATTGCAGACGGCTGCCAAATGGGCTTGGGCGGCAAGGGCGCGAATCAGGCGGTAGCGATAGCGCGGCTCGCGCAGCGCGGCGGCTCTGGCATTAAGTCGGTCAAGATGGTGGGGCAGGTCGGCAAGGACGCCGTGGGCGCCGAGCTCATCAAGCGCATGGACGAGCTCGAAGTCGACACCACGTTTGTGGACAGAGTAAACCGCAGCACGGGCACGGCGATAGTGACGGTCTGCGGCAAGGATAACAGAATAATGGTTTACAGCGGCGCCAACCTCGGGCTCAGCAAGACGGACGTCGACGAAGCGCTCATGAACGCGACGAGCGCGGACACTCTCGTTTGCCAGCTCGAAGTCCCGATGTACGTGGTCGGGTACGCGCTTAGAAAGGCGCACTCGCTCGGCATGACTACAATACTCAATCCCGCGCCCGCAAAAGAGCTGCCCAAAGATTTCTATCCCAATATCGATATAATAATTCCCAACGAGACCGAGACCGAGATACTCACGGGCATAGATCCCAAGGACGAAGCGAGTCGGGTCGCGGCGCTCCGCGAATTCCACGCGCGCGGTGTGCATTACGTAGTAATAACGCTCGGCGCGAACGGTTCGGTCATTTCCGACGACGACAGGATCTACGCGCACATCCCCGCGATAAAGACCAACGTCGTCGACACGACGGGCGCGGGCGATACGTTCGTCGGCGCGCTCGCGCTTACCTATCCGCACGTGGGAATGTACTCGTTCAAGGAAGCGTGTATGTTCGCGACCAAGGCGTCGTCTATCACCGTGTCAAGACGCGGCGCGGCGGAGAGCATACCCTCGTTTAAAGAGGTGTGCGAGTTGTACAGTAATATAATAGGGAACAGGGCGTAGGGCGCAGGGTACAGGGAAGGTTTAATTTTATTGACCTTAGTTCGGCGTCGCCGCACCCCTGTACCCTGACCCCTGTGCCCTATTCCCTGTAATCAGCTTTTTCCGCAGTCGCAGCTGTCGTTATCTCTATCTATCATAGTATAGTTATTATTAGTCGGGCGAGTGCGTTCGCTCGGCTTTTTGCTTGCGCAAGCTTTGGTCGTTTTGGTCGAAGTCGTTTTCGCTTTTGCGCTCGCCGTTTTCTTGGGCGGGTACACTTCCTTTTTCACGACCTCGTCCGCGCCCAGCTCGGCGTCGGCGAGTTTGTTTCTAAGCTTTTTCGCATTGCGCGTAAGCTTCTTTTTTATTGACTGAATTTTTTGTTTAAGGCTCATAATTTTCCTCCGTTAGTAGTTTATTAATAGTATCGGCACGCACCGTAAAATTATTCCGTTGAAAACGCAGAGTTCTTCGCTTACGCTCAGAATGACAAAAAGAGCTGTGAGGTAAAACAAGCTCAAAATATACAACGTAAAGTTTTCTTGCCTACTTCTTTTTCAAAAGAAGTAGGTTTGCTTTACAATCTCGAAAAATCGTAGTATAATATTAAGATTAACGGAACGAATAGAGGTTAGACTATGCTTGAATTAAAGAATATCGTTAAAGACTATATTGTAGCCGACGAAAAGGTCCACGCATTAAAGGGCGTGAGCCTGTCGTTCCGCGAGAGCGAGTTCGTGTCGATACTCGGTCCGTCGGGCTGCGGCAAGACCACGCTCTTAAACATTATCGGCGGGCTCGACCACTACACCGACGGCGATCTCGTCATCGACGGCGTGAGCACCAAGAACTACACCGACCGCGATTGGGATACGTACCGCAACCACCGCATAGGCTTCGTGTTCCAGTCGTACAACCTTATCCCGCACCAAACCATATCCGAGAACGTCGAGCTCGCGCTCAACATCTCGGGCGTGGAAAAATCGGAGCGCGTGCGCCGCGCTCACGAAGCGCTCGACAAGGTCGGGCTGGCGGGCTTGTATCATAAAAAACCCAACCAGCTCTCGGGCGGACAAATGCAGCGCGTGGCTATTGCGCGCGCGCTCGTCAACAATCCCGAAATACTCTTAGCCGACGAGCCGACGGGCGCGCTCGACAGCGAAACGTCCGTGCAGATAATGGACCTTATCCGCGAGGTCGCGCAGGAATGCCTAGTAATAATGGTAACGCACAACCCCGAGCTCGCCGAACGCTATTCCACGCGCATAGTCAAGCTTCTCGATGGCGAGGTGCTGTCAGACAGCGACCCGTTCGACGCGGAAAGCGAACCGAAGCAAACCGCGGACGAAAACACAGACAAGAACACCACGGACGAAGCGGCGGAGCAGCCTACGGACGAAATCTCCGCTCCCGCTAAAAAGCCCAAGAAGAACGTTTCGAAAAAATCAAGGCTCACGTTTTGGAGCGCGTTCAAGCTTTCGGGGAAGAACCTACTTTCCAAACTCAAGCGCACGATACTCGTTTGCTTTGCCGGCTCTATCGGTATAATCGGCGTTGCGACGGTGCTTGCGGTATCGTCGGGCGTGCAGGGCTTCATACACGATATGCAGGACGATATGCTTTCGGGCAACCCCGTAACGATAAGCACCGAGGCGCTCGATATGGAAGCGCTTATGTCGGGCATGATGACGACCGAAAAGGCGGAAGCGTTAAAGGACAACACGGATACCAAAGAGGGTATCAACGTTCAGGGGCTTATCGCCGAGCTTGCCAAGCGCGGATCGTCGGTGGAGTCGTCCATTATTAAGAACAATATAAAGAACGAGTATCTCGACTACGTTAAGGCTATGCCCGAGGAGTATTACAGGGCAATCAACGCAACGTACGGCATCAATCTTTCCAATAACCTGTATACCGATTTCGATCTGGAAGAATACGGCAACACCAAGCTCTCGCTGACGACGGCTCTTGCCATGTATACCGATCTATTGGGGCAGACCGAGTTCAAGTCGTATTCGTCGTACATACCCATGTTCACGGAAAAGTTCTCGCAGCTGCCCGGCGACGAGGAGTTTGTGCTTTCGCAGTACGACATAGTGTCCGATCCGAGCAAGAGCAAGTTCCCCACCGAAGCGAACGAGATAATGATAGTCGTAAACAGCGACTACGCGCTTGCCGACCTTACGCTCGCGCAGTTCGGGTATTTAAGCCAAGCACAGTTTTTGAATATGGCATACGGCGCGGTCAAGGATCTGCCCGATAACGAATCCTCCGCCGAGAAGTACGATGAGAATCTCGAAGTGCCGTCTATCACCTACGACGCGCTCATGGATAAAACGTTCACTTGGTATCCCAACGATACGATATTCGGCAACGTTCGCGCAATAGACCTTCCCGTGGCTAACGGTGGCACGACCACGCAGTGGATGGGTTCGTACTACGGCACCGCGGGCGAGGATTGGAAAGGTGGTATCGATCTCAAAGTTACGGCGGTGCTCAGACGCAAGGACAGCGTTTCGTACGGCTGTTTGAACAGCGGGTTCTATCACACGCAAAAGCTTACCGAAAAGGTCATCGAAAGCGGCATGAAGTCGGAAATCGTCAAGCTCGCAAAGTCGAAAGAACTTTCGAGCATTCAGTGCTACGAAATGGGTGGCGTGCGCTACGGCATAACCTTTAATTATAAGTATCACCACGACGGCGAGGAGCATACCGGCACGTCGCTCGTTGGCGGTCAGGACATGATGTCGCAAATGCTCAGCATGATGCAGGGCGCGGCGGGCAACTCGACGAGCGAGAGCGCGGTCAAGTCGTATGCGCTCATGCTGTACGAGCTCGGCGGCGTCGATACGCCCAATCAGATCGCGATATACCCGACAAACTTCGACTACAAAGACAACGTTACCGAGTATCTCGATAAATGGAACGACCTCGACGGGGAAATAATCGTAAACGGCGATTCTATTACCGACAGGGAAGAAATCAAGTATACCGATAATCTCGAACTTATTATCAATATGGTAAACGACTTTATCGAGATAATCACGATCGCGCTAGTCGCGTTCACCGCGCTGTCGCTTGTAGTGTCCACCGTCATGATAGCGATCATCACCTACGTATCGGTCATCGAGCGCATAAAGGAGATAGGCGTTATTCGAAGCCTCGGCGGCAGGAAGCGCGACGTTTCCGCGCTGTTCATTGCCGAAACGTTCATTATCGGTGGAACGTCGGGCGTTATCGGCATTGCCGTTACCTATTTGATCTCGCTCATAATCAACCTTATAGTAGGTAGTCTCGTCGGCATTTACACGATAGCGTCGCTGCCCATACTTTCGGCGGTCATAATGATAGCGATAAGTATAGTTCTTACGCTCATATCCGGTCTTATCCCCGCGCGGCTCGCCGCTAAGAAAGACCCCGTCGAAGCGCTGCGGAGCGAATAAAGTTAATTAGGAATTAAAGGATAACACTATGAAAAAGAAACCTACTTTTTATATTACTACGCCCATTTATTACGCGAGCGGAGCCTTACACATAGGGCACTGCTACACGACTGTTGCGTGCGACTCGATCGCGCGGTTTAAGCGCATGGACGGGTTCGACGTGTACTATCTTACGGGCACGGATGAGCACGGGCAAAAGGTGCAAAAGGCGGCGGAAGAAAAAGGCTTGTCGCCGCAGGCGTTCGTCGACGGGCTCGCCGATCGCATAAAGGCGTTGTGGAAACGCATGGACATAAGCAACGACGGGTTTATCCGCACGACCGACAAGGACCACGAAAAAGCGGTCGCCGAGCTTTTCACAAAGCTTTACGAAAAAGGCGAAATTTATAAATCGGAATACAGCGGCAAATACTGCGAGCCGTGCGAGTCGTTCTGGACAAGCTCTCAGCTTGTTGACGGCAAGTGCCCCGACTGCGGGCGCGAGGTCCGCGACGCAAAAGAGGAGTGCTATTTCTTCCGTCTCAGCAAGTACGCCGACCGCGTGCGCAAGCTTTTGACTGAAACCGACTTCCTTCAACCCGATTCGCGCGTTAAGGAAATGGTGAACAACTTTATCGACAAAGGTCTTACCGACCTCGCCGTAACGCGCACCTCGTTCGATTGGGGCATTCGCGTGCCGTTCGACCCTAAGCACGTTATCTACGTGTGGATAGACGCGCTGCCCAACTATATAACGGCGCTCGGCTACGGCGGCAAAGACGACAAGTACAAAAAATACTGGCCGTGCGATATGCACGTAATGGCTAAGGAGATCGTGCGTTTCCACGCTATCGTGTGGCCCGCCATACTCATGGCGCTCGATATTCCGCTGCCCAAGCGTATCTACGGTCACGGCTGGATAATGTTCGGCGGCGACAAAATGTCTAAGTCCAAGGGCAACGTAGTCGACCCGTTCATCCTTACCGACAGGTACGGCGTGGACGCGCTGAGATACTATCTGCTTTCGTCCATGCCGTTCGGCGACGACAGCAACTATACCAACGAGCTCATGCTCTCGGCAATAAATAACAACCTTGTAAACGACCTCGGCAACCTCGTCCGCCGCACGCTCGCCATGAGCAAGCAGTATTTCGACGGCAAGGTCGAAAGGTCCGCGCTCGCCGAAGCCGACAAGGCGTACGCCGCCGCTATCGACGGCGTGCTCGGTGAAGTTCGCACGTGCATGGCTAAGCCCGAGATCAACAAGGCGCTCGAAAAGATTTTCGCGCTTATCGATCTTTCAAACAAGTATATCGACGCGAACAAGCCGTGGGAACTCAATAAGACGGGCGACAAAGAAAGGCTCAACGCCGTTATGTACAATCTGTTAGAGGGCATACGCGTTTGCGCAAACCTCTTGCTTCCGTTTATTACGAACTACCCCAAGCGCATATTCTTCGGTCTGGGCTTGCCCGTGCCCGAGAACTTCGATAACGCGAAGTACGGTGTTGTAAAGAGCTACGCCACGACCGAGATCGAGCCCATACTGAACAGGCTCGACATCAAAAAGGAGCTTAAAGAATTGGAAGAAATAGCCGAAAAGGAAAATAAGAAAGCGCCCGCCGAGGAAAAGACGGACGAGCAGCCTGCCGAAATAACGATCGACGACTTTTTCAAGACCGAGCTTCGCGTGGTAAAGATCGAGGCTTGCGAAAAGGTGGAAAAGGCGAAAAAGCTTTTGAAGCTTACCGTGTTCGACGGGCAAAGGCGCAGAACGATAGTTTCCGGCATTGCGCAGGCGTACGCGCCCGAGGATCTCGTCGGTAAGACCGCCGCGCTCGTCGCCAACCTCAAACCCGCCAAGCTGTGCGGAATAATGTCTGAGGGTATGCTCTTGTGCGCGGTCGGCGCGGACGGCTTGCCTAAGCTTGTCGAGCCCAGCGGCGAAGCGGGAGATAAGATATGCTGATAGACAGTCACGCGCATATTTACGACGAACTTTTTCTGCCAGAGGGCGGCGCGCAAACCATTATCGACGGCATGAAAAAGGACAAGCTCGAATATATAGTATGCGTAGGGTGCGACGTACCGACTTCGCGGCAATGCGTGAAGCTTGCGGATAACCACGGCAATATCTACGCGACGGTGGGCGTTCACCCGTACTATCCCGAAACGGTCACGCCCGAAAACCTTAAAATCTTAGCTGAGCTTGCAAAGAACAAAAAGGTAGTTGCGATAGGCGAGTTCGGGCTCGACTTCCACCGCGAGGGCAGTCCGCGCGAACTTCAAATGCAGGCAATGAAAGCGCAGTACGACCTTGCGCGCGAGCTCGAACTTCCGCAGGTCTACCATATCCGTGACGGCTACGGCGAGTTCACAGATTTCATTCGAACCCGCGATTTCCCGAACGGCGCGATACTGCACTGCTTCTCGTCGTCCGCAGAGGTCGCCGAGATCGCCGTAAAGAAAGGCTTTTATGTTTCGTTCAGCGGCACGCTCACTTACCGCAACGCCAAAAACCTGCACCGCGCGGCGGAAGCGGTTCCGCTCGACAGGCTTCTCGTCGAAACGGACAGCCCGTATCTCGTGCCTGCGGGCGCGGAGACCGAGCTCAACTATCCCAGAAACGTTGCGCTCGTCGCAAAAAAACTCGCCGAGCTCAAAGGCGTGTCGTACGCCGAAATCGAGAAGGCGACCAATGCCAATACCAAAAGAGCGTTCAACATTGAATAATGAATAACTACGTTTACATTCTGGACGGCGGCGCGTACGTAAACCTAACGAACAAGTGCGGCAACGCCTGTTCGTTCTGCATACGCCTAACGGGCGACGGGGTAAAGGACACGCCGTTGTGGCTCGACCGTGACGCGACGACCGACGAGGTCATAGAACAGTTCGCTGAGCTCAAAGACAAGCTGACGAAATACGAAGTCGTGTTTTGCGGCTACGGCGAGCCGACCGAAAACCTTGCTGTGCTCAAAGAGTGCGCGGCGTTCTTTAAGGAAATGGGCTACCAAACTCGGCTGAACACCAACGGACTCGGCAGTCTTGCTGCGGGGCGCGACATAACGCCCGAGCTCAAAGATATTATCGATACCGCGTCGGTGTCGCTCAATAACCACAACGCGCAGAAGTATTACGAGCTTACTAACTCGACTTACGGATTAAAGGCGCACGGCGGAGTGATCGACTTTGCGCTCGGCTGTAAAAAGCAAGGCATAGATACCGTGTTCACCGTCGTCGACACGATAGGCGAGAGCGATATAGCGGAGTGCCGCGCGCTCGCCGAAAAGCTGGGTATCCCGCTTAGGGTGCGCAAGTATATTCCCAATAATTATAAAGATTGACCGCGCATTCATCGCGTGATACGGGCTACGCTTGGCTCGGCAGCTTGGTCATGTAGGCGGGTCTACATTCCCGTCGCAGCCACAGGCTGAATTGTTGCAATCATCTCACAATATAGAAGTGAGAACGCAAGCAAAGCGTCGCGCAGCATTTGGCTGCTTGCCCGTCTGACGCGCGACTGCGCAGTCAATATAACGCTTTTTAGGAGATTTTTAGTTATAATGCCCGATTGGTTGGTTTATATCGGATATATTTTAGTGGTAGCGCTTCTTGTGTTCTTGTCGACAAAGCTCGGCAAGTACGTGGACGTTATCGACGCCAAGAGCAATATTTCGGGCGCGTTCATCGGCGGCGTAATGCTCGCCGCGGTCACGAGCTTGCCCGAGCTATTCACTTCGCTTACGGCGGTTTGGGTCGTGCACGAAAACTCGATGATAATCGGGAATATTCTCGGCTCCGACCTTATCAACCTCGCGTTCTTCGGAGTGATGCTTCTTATATTCGGGCGCGGACTTAAAAAAGGCAAGTTCAACGCATTCTACTATATCGCGCTCGGCGTGGCAGTGGGGATGTACGCGCTCATCGCTATAGGGCTTACCCTCGGCGAATATATGAGGCTCACTTGGTTCTCGGTCATTTCGCCGGCGATACTCGTGCTGTACGTGCTGTTCGTCAGCAAAACGCCCAAAACGAGCGAGTCGGACGAAAAGAAAGATGAGGGCATAACGCTCAAACAAGCGATAATTCGGTTTGTGATTTGCGCGGTCGTGCTTATCGGCGCGTCCATCGCAATGACCTATCTTACCGACATAGTGTCGGACAAGCTCAACCTCGGAAAAACGTTCGCCGGCGCGCTCTTCCTCGGCGTGGCAACGAGCCTGCCCGAGCTGATTTCTTCGATAACGCTTTGCCACCGCGGTAACTTCAACGCGGCGGCGGGCAATATCATCGGCTCGAACATTTTCAACTTCGCTATACTTTTCGTAACCGACGTGTTTTCATTCCCGCCCAATGAGTCGAATATTTATATATTCAATACCGACTCCATGTGGCTGATGATTTTCGGCGCGATAGCTACGGTGACTACGCTCAGTATGATGTTTATTAAAAACAAGCTGGGCGAGAGGAAGGGCGCACTCGTAGGTATTTACGCGCTCAACGCTATTCCGCCGATCCTTTATATATTTTATTTATTGATCACTACGGGGGTTATATAAAATGCCCGAGCAGCAAGACAAAATAATGTTTCAATACGTTATGAATTATAAAGCTTACCGCAGGTTTGCTGTTTTGTCGCGTATAGGTATTACGCTCGTTATCGCGGGCGGGCTGTGCGGACTGTGCGCGTTCAGCGGCACGCTCGGCGCAATACTCGCCGCAATCGCAGTATGCTTCGGTGCGATATCGGTAATCGTATCGTTCAGTGCGGAGCAGACTTATACGGTGTATGCCGACCGCGTCGTTATTAAGGTCCGTGGCAAGGATTACCGCAACACCGTATATATAAAGGATATAGTAAAAACGACCTATCACCGCGCGTTCTACGAAAAATCGTTGCTTAGCGGTACGATCACACTGACCGCAAAAACCGACAAGGGCAAAATTAAAAAATACAAAATGCGGCATATAACCAATGCACAGCAAACTATAGACTATATAAATAATTATAATTCCAACGAGGAATCCCCGAATGAGGCTTGAGAGTCAAACGATAACCGAGCGACTCGCGCTTTACGGCGAGAAAGAACTCGAAATTGTTAATTGCAAGATAGAGGGCGACGGCGTAAGAGCGATACGCGAATGTAAAAATATCATCGTCAAGGATTGCGAGATCGCCACGGACGAGTTCGGCTGGAACGCGGACGGAGTGCGCATAACCGATAGTTCGGCTAAGTCGGAATATTTCATGCTTCGCGCAGAGAACGTAGCGGCGCGGCGGCTCGATATAAAAGGCAAATACGCTTTTCAGTATGCCGAAGGCGCTATAATCATGGACAGCAAGATCGACACCACCGAGGGGTTGTGGAAAGCCAAGGGCGTCACCCTTGAAAATTGCGTTATTATAGGCGAGTACCTCGGCTGGTATTCCGAGAACTTGACTTTAAAGAATTGTACGATAATCGGCACGCGTCCGCTCTGCTATTGCAAAAAGGTTCGGCTTATAGACTGCGTTATGCAAAAAACGGACGGATGCTTCGAGCAGTCGGAAGTGTACGCCACGCTCCGCGCTCCGCTCGACAGCGTTAAAAACCCGTTAAAGGGTGTTATCAAAGTCCCCGAAGTCGGCGAGATAGTGCGTGACGACAAAAAAGCGAAGTGCAAGATTTTGTTCGACGAAATGTTGGATAGGGCAAAGGTCAGAGAAAATGCGTGAGCGAGAAGTTACAAAGTTCGCGCGCGACGTGTACGACGCGGTGAAGCTTGTGCCGCGCGGCACGGTCGCAACTTATGCGCAAATCGCAATGATGAGCGGACACCGCGGCGCGGCGCGTGCAGTGGGGAACGCTCTGCACGTCAATCCCGAACAAGGTATCGTGCCCTGCCACCGCGTGGTTAAAGCAAGCGGGCGGCTCGCGCCCGACTTCGCGTTCGGCGGCGAAAAAGAACAGCAGCGGCTTTTGGAAAGCGAGGGCGTGGAAGTCAAGGACGGCGTGGTCGATTTGGAGAAGTGGCAGTTTAGGGGATAATATTAATTAGTAATTAAGAGCGGTTAAGCCGCTCTTTTTATTTTAAAAAAAGTAACAACATATAAAAGCATCGCATAAATAATAGTGCTATGGACGAATTGGAACTTTTGGCAAGGCTGATCAAGTGCGAAGCGGGCGGCGAGGGCGAAGCGGGTATGCGCGCTGTTGCGTCGGTCATCATGAACCGAGTCAACCAGACTCAGGGCGAGTACGGCAGATACAACACTATCCGCGACGTGGTGTTCGCGCCGCGCCAGTTCGAGTGCGCGACCGAACAGCAGCAGAGCATTTACAACCTCACGCCTGAACAGGTCCACTACGACATTGCGCAGTGGGCGATGAACGGCGGACGGCTAAACGACACCGGCGACGCGCTGTGGTTCTTCAATCCGTACTCGTCGACCTGCCGTTCGAGCTTTCCCAATAACAACGGCTACCTTCGCACGCGCATAGGCAATCACTGCTTCTACTCGCCGCGGAGCAGTTATTTCAGTACGTAAATAATATATCACGGAGGTTATATATAAATATGGAATGTACAAACACCCCGGTCGAGATCAATATTCCCGATCCAATGCCCGACTTTAACGCCGAGAACAACGTCGGGCTGTGGAAACAACTGTTCGCGACCAATATCGGTAAGCGTGTAAAAATCGATATCGCATTGTTCGACGGGAGCATCCGCTCCATTTGCGGCGATATCTACATAGTCGGCAATGCGTACGTCGGCGTGTCGTGCGACGGCAAAATCATACTCGGCGATATTTACTCGGTCAAATTCGCCACATTCTATTAATATAATACATATATATAATGATAGAGAGCGCGGACGGGAACTTTTATCCCGTCCGTTTTTCTGTGAAAACCATTGACAAATCAACTTTGCAGGTGTATACTATATAAGCAATTAATTTCAGCATGGAGGAATGTGATGAAATTCAGGAGAGCATTGGCTTTTATTCTTTGCTTTGTCTTGGCGCTTCCGCTTATCGCGTGTAACAAGGACGCGCGTGGTGACGGCGAGGATGACCCCGGCACAAGCGACAGAAAAACGTATACAATTACTTTCGTTCTCAGCGCTGAGGACAAAGCGGGTGGCGCACAGCTCGGCTCTGAGAGCATGACCGTATCCCAAGGCAAGTCTGTCAGCGACGACAACAAGACTTTGCCTCAACCTACGTATGCCCGCCATAAGTTCGAGGGCTGGTTTAACGGTGAAACAAAAATCGACGATAAAACCATCATCAGCGGCAATATAACGGTTACTGCTAAGTTCGTCGAGGCGCAGGTGTCCGATTACGATAAAAACATCAGCACTTGGTCAAAGCCCGGTCACCTGTACATACACTATCTTCGCGGCGACCACAAGGAGAGTGAGGAAGTAACGCCGTCGGCAACGCTTTCCGCGGATGCGCCCGATTATAACAATGCAGTCAAATCTACCGTTTACGAGGATTGGGGTCTTTGGCTGTGGCCGAAGAACGAGGAAGGTCGCTTGTTCAACGCCGCTTGGATCGATGAAAGCGGTGCGGTATACGACGTAGAGCTTGCGCATACCTATAATGACGCAGGCTGGGACGGCATAAACCAAAAGCCGCGCGACCCCGCGCTTTCCGTGCGTTACGACAAGTACGCAAACGGCAATGATATTACATCCATCGGCTTCCAGCTTTTCATGATAAGCACTCGCAAGGGCACAGGCTATTGGAAGAACGACGGCGATAACAACTATCTTCCCATAAAGCAGTATGTAAGAGACGACGGCTCTGTACATTGGTTCGTTAAGCAGTTCAACGTAGGTAATGGCAAGGATTATCATGATACATCGGTTTCGGTAGACAATCCGTACGCAAATATCCAGACAGGCTCCGCCATTACGTATAACGACAAGACGGGCGCTTCTTTTAAGGACGCGAGCGGCAACCCGATGTTCATTAAGAGCACCAACGATAATAACTATCCCGTTTGGACGAAAGGCGTTGACGATGCCGACAAGCTTGGCGTCGGTTACCAAATCTTTATCGCCAGCTTCTGCGACAGCGACGGCGACGGCATTGGCGATCTTAAAGGCATAATCAGCAAGCTCGATTACCTTAAAGACCTTAACATAGACGTTATCTGGCTTACGCCTTTCCAAGAGAGCACTAACTACCACGGCTACGATATCAACGATTATAAATCGGTTGACCCGCGCTTTGGCACTGCGGCGGACTACCGCGCGCTCGTCGACGGCGTACACCAGAGAGGAATGAAGATCGTTATGGACTTCGTTCTCAACCATACGAGCAAAGCCAACGAGTGGTTCGTCAAGTCCCAGGCTCTCGTTAAGGAAACGCGCGAGGACGGCACGGTTGTAGATTATCGTCAGTTCTATAGCTGGATCAACGAGAACAAATACAAACAGCTCTCCGCCGCCGACCAAAAACAGTGGATAGGCGACTCTTACGGCTACTACTACTATTCGTCGTTCGACACCATGCCCGAGCTCAACTATGACTATCAGCCGGTGCGCGACGCAATTCTCGACGTATGCGATTACTGGATGCAATACGGTCTCGACGGTTTCCGTCTCGACGCCGTTAAGCATATTTACATGAAGAACGAGGTTGTCGGCAAAGGTAACTCGCTCAGCGGCAGCAGAAAGTTTGCCGACGGCGCGTCGGCTAACGGCAAGGTCAACTACGACTACGTAGACGACAACGGCCCCGACGGCGATTATTCTTACGACGCGCGCCGTAACTTCAACTTCTACCGTGAGTTCAATCACAGACTTAAAAGCAAGTATCCCAACGCTTTCGTCGTAGGCGAAACGCTCGACGGTTGGGACGCACGTATCGCGGGCTTCTATCAGGGCATTGACAGTCAGTTCGACTTCAACCTTTACTATGCTATCCCTCGCGGCATCGCCTGCGCTTCGGGCGTTGCGAACGGTGGCAGCAAAGGCTCGATCGCCAATATCACCACCTACTACAAACGCGGACAGCAATTGTTCTCGGCGTTCAACCCTAAGTACGTCGGCGGCCAATTCACTTCCAACCACGATATGCCGCGCGCGCGCAACCGCGTATGGCTGTCGTACGGTAGCGATAACGGTGATGAATATAAAAAGATTTCTACCGCACAGAACGTTAAGGATTCGGATATCCTTCTTAAAATGTACTATGCGGCAAACATGACCCTTCCCGGTCTCAGCTGGATATACTACGGCGACGAGATCGGTATGGACGGCGTTATGCAGTACACGCTCGACACCGGCTCGACCTCGTCCACGGCGAGTGCTTCGCACGAGGATAGGGTATACCGTCAGCCCATGAAGTGGAAGGACAGCGGCAACGCGTCGTTTGCTATCGGCTACGATACCTACACGCTCGAACTTTGGGGCGCGAACGTAAGCCTTATCGACAGCGTAGAAACGCAAATGAAAAAATCCGATTCTATTTATAACTGGATGAAGAAGCTTACCGGAATTCGCAGAGATAAGGGTATCGGCGCAACCGCTACCATGGTCAGCTCGAGCGAAAAGGCCCAGGGCAATATCGAATACGTAATCCAGGGCGCGAAAGGCAAGATCAAGGTCGAGTTCAAGGTCGGCGGAACGCTCAGCGGCGGTATCGCGTCGTACAGCGGCACGCTCAGCAACGGCACGACCATGAGCGTCTGCATCAGCAATGCGTAATAAAGTGTAGGAATTAGCAATCAGTAATTAAGGGCGGCTGTATCGAGTGGATCGGTACAGCCGTTCTTTTTAATTAGTAATTAGGAATTGGTTGGTGGTACGACTTAACCACTATGCGCGGGTTCCGCTAGATCCCTCCACTGCGGTCGGGATGATGGTATTGTAGCTGTGACTTTTGTAACGATATTAGAGAAAAGAAAATACTAACTCTCATCATACCGAGCGAAGTCGAGGTATCTAGGCGAACCGCCGCAAGCTTGCAACATAAACAAACACAATCATTCCTAATTATCCTTCCCTGACCCCTTTCCCCTAAGCCCTATCCCCTAAAAAATTCTTAAAAAGTTTTTATAATCTTATATAAAACAGTTGACAAGGTAAGGTATATGGTTTATAATAGTTAGGCTACGCGAAAAGTGTAGCAACTTTTGTGATGGTGTCGGGGCCGAGAAGCCCCGAAAAAAATTCACAAAAAACGGCACGCCCGAGCGCGTGAAAAGCCCCAACATATTGGGGTGGGCGCAAAAGCGGACACAAGGAGAAACGAACAATGTCAAGCCAAAAAATCAGAATCAAACTGAGAGCGTACGATCACGAGCTAGTCGACAGTTCGGCTGCGCGCATCGTAGACGCCGCCAAGCAGACGGGGTCGAAAGTTTGCGGTCCTATTCCGCTGCCCACGCAAAAGGAAGTCGTGACCATACTTCGCTCTGTTCACAAGCATAAGGATTCGAGGGAACAATTCGAGCTTAGAACTTATTCCCGCCTTATCGATATATACAGTCCGTCCGGCAAGACGGTCGATTCGCTCATGCGTTTAGACCTGCCCGCCGGCGTAGACATCAAGATAAAGCTGTAATTGGGGGCCGAATATCATGAAAAAAGCAATTTTAGGTAAGAAGCTCGGCATGACGCAGATTTTCGGAGAAAACGACGTAGCGATTCCCGTTACCGTCGTGCTTTGCGGTCCTATGACCGTCGTGGACAAGCGCACCGTCGAAAAGAACGGTTACAGCGCTGCTGTTTGCGCGTTCGAGGAAATCAAGGAAGGTAAGCTTAACAAGCCGGAAGCCGGTCTTTATAAGAAAGCAAAAGCCAAGCCCGCGCGCTATCTCCGCGAGTTCCGTTACGAGAACGCGGACAGCTACGAGGTTGGCAACGTTATCGACTGCACGATGTTCGAAGCGGGCGACATGGTCGACGTTTCGGGCGTTACCAAGGGCAGAGGTTTCACCGGCGTTATCAAGCGTTGGAACCACCACCGTCTTAAAATGACGCACGGTACCGGTCCCGTTCACCGCGAGGTCGGTTCTACGGGCGCCAACTCCAACCCGTCCCGTCGCATTAAGAACCTTAAAATGCCCGGTCAGTACGGTCACGAGAACGTCACCATTCAGAACCTGAAAGTCGTCAAGGTCGATCAGGCGCGCGGCGTGCTGCTTATCCGCGGCGCCGTGCCCGGACCGAAGGGCGGACTTGTTACCGTTAAAGAGACGGTGAAATAAGGTCGAGGAGAGTTAAACAATGCCTACTATTAAGATATATAAGCAAGACGGCAGTTCTGCCGGCACTATGGAGCTCGACGACAGCGTTTTCGGCGTCGAGTATAACGAAGCGATAATCCATCAGGCGGTCGTTGCGCAAATGGCTAACGCGCGCCAGGGCACCAAGAGCACGCTCACGCGTACCGAGGTCACCGGCGGCGGCAAAAAGCCGTGGCGTCAAAAGGGCACGGGTAACGCCCGTCAAGGCTCTATCCGCGCACCGCAGTGGAAGGGCGGCGGCGTAGTTTTCGCCCCGAAGCCCAGAAGCTTCCGCAAAAAGATCAACAAGCTTGTCAGAATGAACGCACTTACTTCCGCGCTTTCCGCCAAGCTTTCGGACGGCAACCTTATCGTTCTCGACAAGCTCGAAATCGAGCCTAAGACCAAGCAGATGGCAGCGGTGCTTAAAGCGCTCAAACTCGAAAGCCGTGTGCTTTTGGTCCTGCCCAACGGCAGCGTAAACGCGCTTCGCGCTTCGCAGAACTTAGAAAAGGTCAGAACGGCGGCGAGCGAACAGCTCAGCGTTTACGACGTTGTCGCCAATGCGGTCATGCTCACGACCGTCGACGCTATCAAGGCGCTCGAACAAAAATACACTGCTAAGGAGGTAGCGGCACAATGATAGCACAGGATATCATCATTCGTCCGGTACTCACCGAAAAGTCGAACGACGGCGTTAACGCCAAGCGTTACGTATTCATGGTAGACCGCCGCGCGGACAAGACGCAGATCAAAGCTGCCGTCGAGAGCGCGTTCGACGTTAAAGTCGAGAGCGTAAACGTAGTTAACGTTCGCGGCAAGTACAAGCGTCAAGGCAGAACGGGCGGTTACACGTCCAAGGGCAAGAAAGCGTACGTTACGCTCAATCCCGATTCGAAGGCGATCCCGTTCTTCGAAACGCTTTCGTAAGAGGTGAATAACAATGGCTATTAAGAGATATAAACCGATTACGCCCGGCACGCGGTTCAAAACCGTCATCGCCGCGCCCGAGCTCACCGGCGACAAGCCGTATAAGCCCCTGTTGAGGGAGCAGAGCCACAAGGGTGGACGTAACTTCTCGGGCAAAATCACAGTGCGCCATATCGGCGGCGGCAACCGTCAAAAGTACCGCGTTATCGATTTCAAGCGCAATAAGGACAACATTCCCGCCAAGGTCGCGACCGTCGAGTACGATCCCAACCGCACGGCGTTCATAGCTCTTCTTCACTATGCCGACGGCGAAAAGCGTTATATCTTGGCGCCGCTCGGACTGCAAAAGGGCGACACTGTTATCTCGGGCGAGGGCGCGGACATTAAAGCGGGTAACTGCTTGCCGCTTGCGAACATCCCCGTAGGTACGCTCGTTCACAACATCGAGATGCTGCCCGGCCGTGGCGGTCAGATGGCGAGAACGGCAGGCGCTGCGGCACAGCTCATGGCTAAGGAAGGCAAGTATGCAACGCTTCGTCTTCCCAGCGGCGAAATGCGTATGGTGCTCCAACGCTGCAAGGCGACGATCGGTCAGGTCGGTAACCTCGACCACGAGCTCGTTTCCTTGGGTAAGGCGGGCCGCAAACGCCATATGGGCGTTAAGCCCACCGTCCGCGGCGTTGTTATGAACCCCTGCGATCACCCGCATGGCGGCGGCGAGGGTAAGAGCCCGATAGGCAGACCCAGTCCCGTATCGCCTTGGGGCAAGCCGACGCTCGGTAAGAAGACGAGAAGCAAGCACAAGGCGTCCGACAAGTTCATTGTCAAGCGCATAAATTAAGGAGCTTTAAGATATGTCAAGATCGACAAAAAAAGGTTACTATGTTGACGCCAAACTCATGAAAAAAGCTGAGGCTATGGCGGAAGTTCAGGACAAACGCCCGATCAAAACCTGGTCGCGCGCGTCCACGATATTCCCTCAATTCATAGGTCTTACCTTTGCCGTACACAACGGCAAGAAGTTTGTGCCGGTATACGTTACCGCCGATATGGTCGGGCATAAGCTGGGCGAGTTCGCTCCCACGCGTACCTTCCTCGGTCACGCAGGCGAGAGCAAGACCAAAGGTAGATAAGGAGAACGGTAATGGCAAAAAGAATGAAAGAAAAAACCGCAAGAGTAGAAGAGCGGCGCGAGCAGCGTCCGTTCGCTACGGCTAAGCACGTTCGCATTGCGCCCGATAAGGTCCGCATCGTGCTCGCGCTCATTCGCGGCCGCAACGTAGCGGAAGCCATGGCTATACTCCAAGCGACGCCCAAGGCGGCGAGCGAACAGGTGTTCAAAGTGCTCAATTCCGCCGCGGCTAACGCCGAACACAACAAAGGCTTGTCCGTCGACGACTTGTACGTGGCAGAAGCCTATGCCGATATCGGCCCTACGCTTAAACGCTTCCAGCCGGTCAGCAAGGGCAGAGCGCATCATATCTTGAAGCGCACCAGCCACATCACGGTCATTCTCGACACCAAGGAGGATAAATAATCATGGGTCAAAAGGTTAATCCCCACGGTTTGCGCGTCGGCGTCATTGACAAATGGAATTCGCAATGGTATGCGAGCAAGCAGGAATTTGCTTCGTTCGTTCTCGAAGATCACAAGATCCGCGAGCATATCGAGAATAAATACAAATCGTGCGGCGTGAGCAAGGTTGTTATCGAGCGGCCGCAGGGCAAGGTTCAGGTATCCATTCACGCGCAGTTCCCCGGCAAGATCATCGGACAGAAGCACGTAGGTATCGACGAACTCAAAAAGAATTTGGAAAAGCTTGTCGGCGATAAGAAGATCTACGTCAATATTATCGAAGTCAAGCACCCCGACCTCAACGCCAAGCTTCTCGCAGAGAGCATTGCCGCTCAGCTCGAAAAGCGCGCGTTCTTCCGTCGCACCATGAAGCAGGCTATGTCTAAGGCTATGCACGCGGGCGCGAAGGGTGTTAAGGTTCAGGTCGGCGGTCGTCTCGACGGTGCGGAAATCGCGCGCGCCGAGCATTACCAGGAAGGCTCTATCCCGCTGCAAACGCTTCGTGCGGACATCGACTACGGCTACACCATTGCGCGTACCACGTTCGGCGTTCTCGGCGTTAAAGTGTGGATCTATAAGGGCGACGTACTCGGCGCAACGCCGCAGCCCGCGGCTAAGACCGACGCCGCCGAAGCGAAGGAGGGCGTATAAATGTTAAGTCCCAACAAAGTCAAACACCGCAGGGTCCAGCGCGGCAGAATGAAGGGCAAAGCGGCTCGCAATAATACGATTTCGTACGGCGAGTTCGCGCTTGTCAGCGAGGATCCCGGCAGAATTACTTCTAACCAGATAGAGGCGGCGCGTGTCGCGATGACGCGTTACACCAAGCGTGGCGGTAAGGTTTGGATCAATATCTTCCCCCACAAGCCGTATTCCAAGAAACCCGCCGACACCCGTATGGGTAGCGGTAAGGGCGCGCCCGAATATTGGGCGGCGGTCGTTAAGCCGGGCACGGTCATGTTCGAAATGGCGGGCGTTGCCGAGCCTATCGCGCGCGAAGCGTTGAGGCTTGCGAGCTACAAGCTCCCCGTGCGCTGCAAGATCGCCAAGAAGGAAGAGGACGTCGCTACGGATAACGGCGAAGTCAAGGAGGTCGAATAATGAAAGAGAAAGTTCATGAGTTAAGAGACGACGAGCTTCAACAAAAGCTCACCGAGCTCAAACAGGAGCTGTTCAACCTCAGATTTTCGCACGCGACCGGTCAGCTGTCCAACCCCAAGCAGATAACCAACGTCAAGCGCGATATAGCTCGCGTCAAGACGGTTATAAGAGAACGTGAACTCCGCGCGAATAAGGAGGCCAAATAATGGAACGCAACGATAGAAAGACGCGTGAAGGCTTAGTTGTGTCCGACAAAATGGACAAAACGATCGTCGTTTCGGTCGTGGAAAAGTACAAGCACCCGCTCTACAAAAAGACGGTCACGCGCGTAAAGCGTTTTAAGGCGCACGACGAGAACAACGAGTGCGGCGTCGGCGACAGAGTGGAAATCACCGAGACCAGACCTATCTCTAAGGATAAGTGCTGGCGGGTGAGTAAGATTATCGAAAAGGCGAAGTAAGTTCGAGCGCGTGTATGCGTCGCAATACGAACTGCGTGCTTCTCGGCGCTCGGTCATGTACGTCTATGTACACTCCCGTCGCGCCTCGGCGCCAGCTGTTCGTCTTGCTCGCATCTCCGCACTCTCACATACGTTCTGTATATAGAGAACGGGAACGCTTTTCGATAAACCAGACAATATACAATCAAGGAGCATGAGCAAATCATGATACAACCTCAATCGTATCTTAAAGTTGCCGACAACACCGGCGCTAAGGAAATAATGTGCATACAGGTCATGGGCGGGTCGCTCAGAAAGAGCGGCAATATCGGCGACATCATCACTGCGTCGGTCAAGTCCGCTCAGCCGGGCGGCACCGTTAAAAAGGGTGACGTCGTTAAGGCGGTTATTGTTCGCACGCATTCGGGCGTGAACCGTCCCGACGGCTCGCACATTCGTTTCGACGACAACGCCGCCGTTATTATAGACAATCAGAAACAGCCGCGCGGCACCCGTATCTTCGGGCCCATAGCGCGTGAGCTGCGCGACCGCGACTTCACCAAGATCATATCTTTGGCGCCCGAAGTGCTGTAATTGGAGGATTTATTCTAATGAACAATCTCAACGTCAGGAAAGGCGACAACGTCAAGGTTTTGACGGGCAAAGATAAAGGCAAAACGGGCAAGGTCCTTGCGACCGATCCCAAGACCAACAAGGTGCTTGTCGAGGGCGTCAACATTGCGACCCACCACCTCAAACCCCGTTCGGCAACCGACCAGGGCGGCAAGAAGAAGGTGGAAGCGCCTATCGACGGCAGCAACGTACAGATCATCTGCCCGTCGTGCGGCAAGAGCGTCCGCGTTCGCCATCAGGAGATCGAGGGCAAGAACGTGCGTGTTTGCGCCAAGTGCGGCGCGAGTCTGGACGTGAACCAGAAAGCCGACAAAAAGTCCAAGAAAGCGGACAAGGCGAAAACAAAAAAGGCTAAGGACGAAGCGGTAGAAGAACAGGAAGCCGCCGCGCCCGAGACCGAGAAGAAAGCGGCGAAAAAGCCTGCGGCTAAGAAGACCGCGGCGAAGAAAGCCGACGTTCCCGTCGAAGAAAATTCGGACGGTAAAACAGAGTAAGGAGTAAACGGTAATGGCAGAAAAATCGACCAAAGCCAAAAAGGCGGAAGGCACGACCGCGGCAAGCGGCAAGCCCGTAAAATCGAACAATCCCGAGCGTTACAGACTTCACAAACGCTATAAAGCGGAGATCGTTCCCCAGCTCATGAAAGAGTGCGGCTATAAGAACGTTAATCAGGTTCCCAAGCTCGTCAAGATCGTGCTCAATATGCGTTTGGGCGATATCAAGGACAATTCCAAGAGCATCCAGCTCGCACAAGCCGAGCTCGACGCTATCGCCGGTCAGCGCAGCGTGCTCGTAAAAGCCAAAAAGTCGGTCAGTAACTTCAAGCTTCGCGAAGGTCAGTCCATAGCGATCAAGGTTACGCTCCGCGGCGAAATGGCTTACGAGTTCTTCGACAGGCTTGTGTCGATAGCGCTTCCCCGCGTCCGCGACTTCCGCGGTATCTCGGGCAAGTCGTTCGACGGCAGAGGCAACTACGCGCTCGGTATCAAGGATCAAACGATCTTCCCCGAGATCTCGTACGAACTGATCGAGAAGATCCGCGGGTTCGACGTCGACGTGGTCACGACCGCAGAGACTGACGAAGAGGCGAAACTTCTTCTCACCAAGCTCGGCATGCCGTTCAAGAATTAAGGAGAAAATTATGGCTAAAAAAGCGATGATAAATAAACAGCAAAGAACGCCTAAGTACTCGACGCGCGCTTACACGCGTTGCAGTATCTGCGGCAGACCGCATTCCGTGCTCAGAAAGTACGGCATTTGCAGAATTTGCTTTCGCGATCTTGCGTACAAGGGAGAAATCCCCGGCGTAAAGAAGTCGAGCTGGTAAGGAGGGTATAAGTTATGGTTACAACAGATCCTATCGCGGATTTGCTCACGAGAATTCGCAACGCTATTACGGCGCGTCATGAAACCGTATCGATACCCGCGTCCAAGATGAAAAAGTCGATAGTCGACATTCTGGTCAACGAGGGCTTCGTCGCTTCGAGCGAGATCGTCGAGGACAAGGGGCACAGCAATATTAAGGTTGTGCTCAAATACAGCGGCAACACGAACGCCATTACCAATCTTAAACGCATAAGCAAGCCCGGTCTGCGCGTCTACTGCGGAAGCGACAATCTTCCCAAGGTTCTCGGCGGCTACGGCATAGCGATAATTTCCACCTCGCGCGGCGTCATGACCGACAAGAAAGCGCGCGAGCTCAAAATAGGCGGCGAAGTGCTCGCCTACGTGTGGTAGGAGGTCGAATTACAATGTCGCGAATTGGCAGAAAACATATTGACGTTCCCGCCGGCGTTACGGTCAGCTTCGAGAACGGTGTCGTCACCGTCAAGGGCAAGCTGGGCGAGCTCAAACAGGAAATCGTCAGTAAGGATATTAACGTCGTTATCGGCGCGGGCGTGGTCAACGTCGAGCGCGCTAACGAAGATAAGCAAACCCGTGCTTACCACGGTTTGTACCGTCAGCTCATCGCCAACATGGTAGCGGGCGTGCAGAACGCTTTCACCAAAACGCTTATCGTGGCGGGCGTCGGTTACAAATGCGCCGTAACGGGCAACAAGCTCGTTATGAACATCGGTTACAGCAAGCCTGTGGAATACACTATCCCCGAAGGCATTACGATCACTTGCCCCGATCCGCTCACCATCGTCGTCAGCGGTATCAGCAAGGAGTTCGTCGGCGAGGTCGCAGCTCAGATCAAGTCCAAGCGTCCCGTCGAGCCCTATCACGGTTACGGTCTGCATTACAGCACTGAAAAGGTCCTCCGCAAAGAGGCTAAGACCGCAGGCAAGAAATAGGAGAGTGTCTTATGATTAAGAAAATCGATAAAAATAAAGTTCGCATGAAGCGCCACGCGCGCCTGCGTAACGACATAAAAGGCACTGCCGCGCGTCCGCGCCTTGCGGTTTACCGTTCGACCAGCCATATCTATGCGCAGGTCATCGACGACGTAAAAGGCGTAACGCTGTGTTCGAGCAGCACGCTCGTTAAGGGCGCTAACCTCGACGGCAAAACCAAAACCCAGCAAGCTGAGTTCGTCGGCAGCGACGTTGCTCAAAAGGCTCAGAAACAGGGCATCATAGAAGTCGTGTTCGATCGCGGCGGATACCTGTACACGGGCAGAGTCAAAGCACTTGCGGACGCGGCGAGAAACGCCGGGCTTAAATTCTAAGGAGTTATCATGGCACGCGAAGAATTTAGAAAGAAAAGAGAAAAGGACGTCGTTGACGACGGGATCAAAACCAAGCTCGTCACTACCCGCAGGGTAAGTAAGGTCGTTAAGGGCGGTCGTAACAGCAGCTTCGCCGCGCTCGTCGTTGCCGGTGACGGCAAGGGCAGAGTCGGTATCGGCATGGGCAAGGCGACCGAGGTTCCCGAGGCGATCAAGAAAGCCGAGCAGGCGGCGCGCCGCGATATGAAAAAGATCGCGCTTAACGGCACGGCTATCCCGCACGAAACGGTCGGCGAGTTCTCTTGCAGCAAGGTCTTGCTTCGTCCCGCTCCCGAAGGTAAAGGCGTTATCGCCGGCGGTAGCGTGCGTGCGGTGCTCGAACTTTGCGGTATCAATAACATCACGACCAAGTGCTACGGCTCGCGTAACCCGATCAACGTTGTTAAGGCTACCATGAAAGCGCTCGAAGGTTTGAGAACGCTCGATCAGGTGGCGGCGTTGAGGGGCAAGACTGTCGACGAAATCCTTTAACTTTTTTGGCGTATGCATCGGCATATACGGCGTCAGCCGTCGCGCTGCCCTCGGTCATGTACTTCGGTGTACACTCCCGTCGGTCGGCGCTCGGACTTCCTTGTCTATGCCGCGCCTACACTAAAAAAGCAAGTCGGTTTGAGTTCGCGGTGATACGCCGCATTGCTCGTCGACTACTTGTTGCACGTATACTTTATATAAAGATATGTGCAACGACATTCTTCACTATTATATGGAGATAAACATGGCTAAGAAAGCAGAAAACGAAACCAAGAAGCTTAACGTCACGCTTGTTAAGAGCACGGCGGGACGCTTGGTAAAGCAGCAGCGCACGGTTGAGGCGTTGGGGCTTAAAAAGATTCACCAAACGGTGACGGTCGACGACACGCCCGCTATGCGCGGCATGATCAATGTTGTCAGCCATCTTGTCACCGTAACGGAGGCTTAATTATGAAAATGCACGCACTTATGCCGGCTGACGGCTCGCGTACCAAAGCCAAGAGACTTGGCAGAGGTATTGGTTCGGGACTCGGTAAAACTTCCGGTAAAGGTCATAAAGGTCAATGGGCGCGCAGCGGTGGCGGCGTTCGTCCCGGGTTCGAGGGCGGACAGATCACGCTTATGCGTCGTTTGCCTAAGCGCGGCTTTAACAACAAGTTCCAAAAGGAATTTTCGGTTATCAACGTTGACAAGCTCAACGAGTTTGACGACGGCACGGTCGTCGATCTTAAACTTTTGGTCGAAACGGGTATCGTTAAAAAGGTCGAAGCGTACGGGCTTAAAGTGCTCGGCGACGGCGAGCTGACCAAAAAGCTTACGGTCAAAGCGGCGAAGTTTACCGCGTCCGCAAAAGAGAAGATCGAAAAAGCGGGCGGCACTGTTGAGGTCATCTAATGTTTGAAACGCTAAAAAACGCTTTCAAAAACAAAGAGGTGCGCATCAAGATCTTGATCACGCTTGCGCTGCTCTTTGTATACCGCTTGGGTTGCTGGATACCTGTTCCGGGTATTGACCCGACTGTGGATTCGGGCACTGCTACGGAAGGGCTTTTGGGACTGCTTAACGGTATCACGGGTAACGCGCTTGCTAACGGCGCGTTGTTCGCTATCGGTATAACGCCGTATATCAATGCGTCAATTATTTTGCAGCTCTTGTCGGTTGCTATCCCGCGGCTTCAAGAATACCAGAAGCAGGGCGACGAGGGCAGGAAAAAGATCACGCAGATCACGCGCTATATCACTATCGCGCTCGCGCTTGCGCAGGCGATAGGCGTTACGGTATCGTACGCGCGCGGCGGTATGCTGTCGAACACCGTGTTCGGTCCTATGACCCAGACCTGGCTCATCGCTATATTCGTTGTTGTACTTCTCGTTATGGGCTCTATGCTCACCATGTGGTTGGGCGAGCGCATCACCGATTACGGTATCGGCAACGGTATAAGCCTTTTGATCTTCGTCGGTATCATCGCTTCGGCGGGACGCTCGATCATCGCACAATTCACGGTTGCGTTTACCGGCTCGGCAGAAGAAGCGGCGTACGCGGCATGGGATCTTGTCGGTTTTGCCGTCATGGTTATCGCAGTGTTCATGCTCATCGTGTTCGTGGACAGCGCGGAGCGCAGAGTGCCCGTTCAGTACGCCAAGCAGATAAAAGGCAGAAAGCAGTACGGCGGACAGAGCACGTTCATTCCCATCAAGCTCAACGCGAGCGGCGTTATGCCGATCATCTTCGCGACGGCGCTCATTACTTTCCCGCAAATGATAGCGCAGCTCGTTGCACCCGAAAGCAGTTTCTATGCCTGGTGGTCGACGTGGCTGGGCGCGGGCAGTAAGTACCCCATCTATTATATCCTCGTCGCATTGCTCATTCTGTTCTTCTCGTATTTCTACGCACAGATCGAGTTCAATCCCGAGGACATCTCGCGCAATATCCAACAGTACGGCGGCTTTATCAACGGTATTCGCCCGGGCAAACCCACTACCGAGTACCTCGCTAGAATAAGCAAACGCCTCACACTGTTCGGCGCGTTCTTCCTTATGTTTATCGCACTCGTGCCGTCGGTCATATTCGCGGCAGTGCTCGATAACCCGACGCTTGTCAATGCGTTCTCCGCAACGGGTATGCTGATCGTCGTTTCGGTCGCGCTCGAATTCGATAAGCAGCTGCAAAGTCAGTTGATGATGAAGCAGTACAAAGGCTTCTTGAAATAAATTTTGCGTATTCATCGTCGGATACGGGCTACGTTCGCCTCGGCGCCTTGGTCATGTACGCGAAGTACACTCCCGTCGGCGCCTCACCGACTGTTGCCCGTCTGCGACGCGACTACGCAAAATTTGACTAAGCAACAACACACTTATTCATTTTCCAACGTAAAGTTTTCTTGGTTACTTCTTTTTCAAAAGAAGTAACGAAAAAAAGGAGACACATGAATCTCATAATCATGGGTGCGCCGGGCAGCGGCAAAGGCACGCAAGCGGCGCTCATCTGCAAAACGCACAATATACCGCACATCTCGACGGGCGACCTATTACGCAAGAACATAGCGGACGGGACGGAGCTCGGCAAGCAGGCGAAAGCGTACATGGACGCAGGCAAGCTTGTTCCCGACGAGCTGGTGCTCGCACTGTTAAAGAACAGGATCGAGCAGGCCGACTGCAAAAAAGGCTTTCTTCTCGACGGTTTCCCGCGCACCAAGGCACAGGCGGACGCGCTCAGCGAGATAGTCAGTATCGACGTCGCGCTCAACCTCGTCACCGACCTTAACAAGCTCGCCGACCGCATGGCAAGCCGCAGGGTCTGCCTCAAATGCGGATATACGACGAGCGCGCAGGACGCGCCCGACGGGATCTGCAAGGCGTGCGGCGACAAGCTCGTTATCCGCGACGACGACAAGCGCGAAGTCGTGGAGAACAGGCTCAAAGTCTACAACGAGAACACCGCACCGCTCGTCGATTACTATCAGGCGAAAGGTCTGTTAAAGAACATCGACGGAATGCAGGCGATAGACGAAGTAAACAAATCTATCGAGGCGGCGCTTAAATGATAGTCAAGTCCGAAAAAGAGCGCGACGGAATGCGCGCGGCGAGCCGCGTAGTAAAAGCGGCGCTCGAAGCGGCGGGCAAGTTCATTAAACCGGGCGTAACGACGCTCGAAATCGACGCGGTTGTGGAAGAAGTCATACGGTCTTTCGGCGCAACGCCGTCGAGCAAGGGGTTTGAGGGATATCCCAACGCCTCGTGCATATCGGTAAACGACGTGGTCGTCCACGGCATACCGTCGCTTGCGACGGTCAAGGACGGCGACATAGTGTCTGTCGACATTACCGCACTTTTGAACGGATACCAGGGCGACGCGGCGCGGACCTTCGCGGTCGGCAACGTCAAAGCGGACGACTTAGCGCTCATCGACGCAGCCGAGAAAGCGTTCTTCGTCGGACTCGAATACGCGAAAGCGGGCAACCGCGTAGGCGATATATCGAGCGCCGTCCAGCTCTACACCGAGCTTCACGGCTACGGCGTGGTACGTGCGCTGACCGGTCATGGTATCGGGCACGAAATGCACGAGCCGCCGGAAGTCCCCAACTTCGGCAAGCGCGGCACGGGCGCACCGCTTAGGAACGGCTTGTGTATATGTATCGAGCCGATGATAACCCGCGGCGACTGGCGCGTGTACGTCGAGCGCGATAAGTGGACGGTCCGCACTAAGGACAAGAGCAACGCCGCGCACTACGAGAACACGGTTATAGTAACCGACGGCGAGCCCGAGATCTTAACACTGTAACCGTTCGACACACTACACTAAACAAGGATTGTGCAACTCATGCAAATCGGCGATATAGTGATCAGCCTGAAAGGTCACGACGCGGGCAAACCGTTCGTAGTGGTGGCACAGGCGGGCGACGAGTTCGTGCTGATAGCGGACGGCAAGAGCCGCGGCATGGAAAAGCCCAAGCTCAAACGAAAACGGCATTTACGGGTAGTCGCGGAGAGCGGCATAAAAAACCCGACAAACGCAACGCTTAAAAAGCGAATAAAACAATACGTATCGGATAGGAGGTTGTATGCCGAGAAGTGACAATATCGAAACCGAAGGCACCGTCGAGGAATGCTTGCCGGGAACTAAGTTCAAGGTAAAGCTCGATAACGGTGCAATCGTGCTCTGCACCATCGCGGGTAAAATGCGCGTCAACTACATCAAGGTGTTGTTGGGTGACAGAGTCAAAGTGGCGATATCGCCGTATGATATAACGAAAGGCATAATAACGTTCAGAAGCAAGAACTAAGCTTCACCCGAAACAAGTAACAATCTTTCACAGGAGTAAAAATCATGAAAGTAAGATCTTCCGTAAAACCCATGTGCGATAAATGCAAGGTCATTCGCCGTCACGGCAAAGTTATGGTCATTTGCAGCAAGAACCCGAGCCATAAACAGCGTCAAGGTTAATTCTTTGAGCGCGTGTATGCGTCGTTATGCGGCGTCAGCCGTCGCGCCGCCCTCGGTCATGTACTTCGGTGTACACTCCCGTCGGTCGGCGCTCGGACTTCCTTGCCTAACTCGCATCTCCGCACTCAAAGATACGCACTTATTAATATTGCACAGTCATAGAGGTAACAATTAAATTAGACATTCCCTGACCCCTATGCCCTGTGCCCTGTTCCCTAATTTGCTAAACACCGCTTAATCACGGGCGCGACATTCCACACGCTTCGTGACGGAGCGAGCAAATATAAATCTTTTCAAAACTTTCAAGGAGACAAAAAGTGGCAAGAATTGCAGGTATTGATTTGCCCAAGGACAAGCGTATCGAGATCGGCTTGACGTACATCTACGGTATCGGCCGTCCCACGGCGAACAAAATTCTCGAAGCGACGGGTATCAGCCCCGACATTCGCGTTAAGGACTTGACCGGTGATCAGGAAAACGCGCTCCGTACTTATATCGACAAGAATATCAAGACGGAAGGCGATCTTCACCGCGAAGTCGAGCTCAACATCAAGCGGCTTAAAGATATAGGCTGCTACCGCGGCGTAAGGCATCGTAAGAACCTTCCCGTTCGCGGTCAAAACACCAAGCAGAACGCGCGCACCCGCAAGGGACCGAAGCGCACCGTTTCGCGCAGCAAGAAGAAGGAGCGCTAAGCCATGGCAGTTAAGAAGACGACGACCAAAAAGAAGGTCACTAAGAATATCGATAAAGGTTGCGTTCATATCCACGCGTCGTTCAATAACACGATCGTTACCGTTACGGACGAGCAGGGCAATGCGATAGCCGCTTGCTCGGCGGGCGCGCTTAAATTTCGCGGCTCGCGTAAGTCCACGCCGTACGCGGCGCAGATGGCGGCTGAGGAAGCCGCGCGTAGAGCAATGGAGCACGGCTTGCGTTCGGTCAAGGTGTTCGTTAAAGGCCCCGGTCCCGGCAGAGAGAGCGCCATCCGCGCTATGGAAGTCGTAGGGCTTGCCGTCACCGAGATCAACGACGTGTCGCCCATTCCTCACAACGGGTGCCGTCCCCCCAAACGCCGCAGAGTTTAAGGAGAAGCATAGATTATGGCAAGAAATATTTGTGCAGATTGCAGGCAGTGCCGCAGGGAAGGTCAGAAGCTTTTCTTAAAGGGCGAGCGCTGTGTATCCAAGAAATGCGCTATGGAGCGCAGACCCGTTCCGCCCGGCGTGCACGCGCTTACGCGGAAAAAGAACAGTGAGTATAACACGCAGTTGCGCGAGAAGCAAAAGGTCAAGCGCGCTTACGGCGTACTCGAAAAACAGTTCCGCGAGTATTACGAAAAAGCGGTCGCCAAGAAAGGCGTTACCGGCGAGAATATGCTCGCCATGCTCGAAAAGCGTTTGGATAACGTTGTTTTCCGTATGGGAATCGGCGCTTCGCGCAAGATGGCGCGCCAGATCGTCAACCACGGGCATATCCTTGTCAACGGCAAGCGCGTAGACATTCCGTCGTACCAGATCAAGCTCGGCGACGAGATATCCATTCGTGAGACCAGCCGCGACAATGCGTTGTTCAAAGAACTGCGCGGAGCGAAGATCGTCATGCCCAAGTGGGTCACGTTCGATACCGAGAACTTCGTCGGTAAGATCGTTGACAATCCCAAGCGCGACGATATCGACCTCAACATTAACGAGCAGCTCATAGTCGAGTTGTATTCCAAGTAATAAGGAGTATCTAAGCCATGATGGAAATCGAAATGCCGAGAATAACGATGGAAGAAACCGAGGGCTACCGTACCGGCAAGTTCGTCGTAGAGCCGCTTGACCGCGGCTACGGCCACACGCTCGGTAACGCGCTTAGGCGAGTATTGTTATCCAATCTTCCCGGCGCGGCGGTCATCGGTATCATGATCGAAGGCGTCGACCACGAGTTCTCGACCGTCAAAGGCGTTAAAGAGGACGTGGCGGAGATCATTCTCAATCTTAAATCGCTCAACCTCAAAGCGAACTATCAGGATAAAACGCTCGTAAAAGAGCTGCATATCCAAAAAACAGCGGCAGGTCCCGTCACCGCCGCGGATATCGACGTCGATCCCGAGATCGAAGTGCTCAATCCCGATCTGTATTTGTGCACGCTCGACGAGGGCGCCAAGCTCGATATGACGCTTTACGTCGGTAAGGGCAGGGGCTACGTCGTAGCCGATGAGCTTAAAGACCCGTCTCGCCCGATCGGCTATATCCCGATCGACGCCATATTCACGCCCGTCAAGTTCGCGTCGTACTCGGTCGAGCCCACGCGCGTAGGGCAGTCGATGGACTTCGACAAGCTCACTATAAACGTCAAGACCGACGGCAGTCTGTCCGCTAAGGACGTGCTCTCGCTTGCCGCCAAGGCGCTCGAAGACCACGTGAAACTGTTCGTAGCGCTGTCTGATACCATTTCGGGCATGGACATTTTGGTGTCGCGCTCGGAAGACCGTCAGGCAAAAGTGCTCGAAATGAACATCGAGGAAATGGATTTGTCCGTGCGCAGCTATAACTGCTTGAAACGCGCGGGTATCCATACCGTCGCCGACCTCACCCGCAAGACCGAGGAGGATATGCTTAAAGTCCGCAACCTCGGCAGAAAATCGCTCGACGAGGTTATCGCCAAGCTCCGCGGGTTTGGGCTTGATCTTAGGGCTTCGGAAGACTAATATAGGAGAAACGTAACAATTATGGAACAGAGAAAACTTTCCCTCCCCACCGACAGACGCAACGCGCTTTTGCGCAATCAGGTAACCGCACTGTTGTGGAACGAGAAGATTACTACGACCTACGCGCGTGCCAAAGAGGTCTCGCGCCTTGCGGATAAAATCATTCAGCTCGCTGTCGATACCGTGCTTGACGTCAAGAAAGAAGTCAAGACTTCGGTCGATAAGAAGGGCAAGAAGATCGAGGTCGAGACCATTCTCGACGGCGAAAAGCGGCTCGCCGCGCGTCGTAAGATCATGGCTATGGTCTACGATCCGCCCGAAACGCAGAAGCCCGGCGAGACCAAAGCGGCGTTCCGTGAGCGCACTAAGGACGTTCAGCACCCGCTGATCGAGAAGATCTTCAACGTGTACGCTATCCGCTATTCGCAGCGGAATATCGATACCAACAGCAGCGGCGGCTATACCCGCGTGCTTAAACTCGGCGCGCGCCGCGGCGACGCTGCCGAAGAAGCGCTTATCGAGTTAGTGTAATTTTTCCCTACTTCTTTGAAAAGAAGTAGGCAAGAAACTTTTACGTTTAATGCTAAGTAAAGAAAGCAACGTCTATCGTTATGATCGGCGTTGCTTTTTTGTTTCGTGTCTTCTTTCTTGTGAACAAGGAAGAAGCAAAGAAAACTTTAAGCGAATATGAATAAAGCCGTATCAAGCTTTTACTCTTGATACGGCTTTTTGTTTGATTGAAAAATGTGAAAAAGTCTGACGAACTCCCCCTTCCCCAAATGGGGAAGGGGGACCGCTTGCGGTGGATGAGGGCATTCTTAATTTATCCGTTATTATGCTTATCTCTACCGATAAGCTCATCAAGCGTTATGCCGTAGTAATCGGCTAATATAACACAAAAATCTATATTTGGCAAAACCTTGCCGTTTTCCCAGCGGCTGAGATTGGAATTGCTTATTCCCGTATCCGCTTCGACTTGCATTAGCGTTTTATTTCGCCGTTTTCGTTGGTATTTGAGTTCTTCACCGTAATTTTTCATAATATTTACCTATATGCATTTTACAACAAATATGTAGATTTTTCTTGACTTCTACAAAATTGTAGATTATAATATAATTATACATTTTTGTAGAAATTTTGATTTGGAGAAAACATGGAGAACGAACATAACCCCTGTTATAGATGCAAAAATCTTGAAAGGTTTTATACGAGGGGAGTAAAGCAGTTTAATAAAACAAAGGTCGGTTGGTGCTGTAAAAAGGTTGCAGTTGTTAATATTCATGACAGCTGTGAAAAGTACGAGCCGCGGAAACCTTGTAAAAGAATAAGCAGGGCGATCAAGTTTTGTTTGAATGACTTGCTAACGGATATATCGGCGATACGCGAAATAATAGAGGACGAGCGGCGTGAAAACGAAGAAGTGTAAAGACTGTAATTTTTGTAAGTGTGTTTACCGAAAAGCGGGGTATACGTTTTGGCGGAGGTATACGCATTATTGTACCTACCACGATAAATTGGTTAAGCTTGACGACTGTTGCGAGCATTTTAAAAGCAGAAAAACCGAAGTCGATTTGTCGCCACCTCGGTTTGATAGAGTAGAGGAAGATATAAAAAAGATTTGCGAATATTTAGCAGATACTAATTTGTAGAGTTTAACTATAACAAAAAAAGCGGTTGTATCGTTTTTAGGTACAGCCGCTTTTGAATTGCTACTTTTAATTATTTAATGAACGCCGCGAACGCCTTGTGCGCCGAGTAGATATCGGCTTTGCTTACGAGCTCGTTGGGGGCGTGCATACTGAGTACGGGAACGCCCATATCGACGGTGTCGATATTGTTTTTGGCGATATACTTAGCTACCGTGCCGCCACCGCCGAGATCGACTCTGCCGAGCTCACCGGTCTGCCATACAACGCCCGCTTTTTCGAACACGGTGCGAAGGTAGCCGATATATTCCGCCGAAGCGTCGTTCGAGCCGGACTTGCCGCGCGCGCCCGTGAACTTGTTCATCGTTACGCCGTGGCTGACGTGTCCTACGTTATTGTCCTCGAACGCGTTCTGGAAGGTGGGATCGTAGCCCGCGGTAACGTCCGCCGAAAGGCACATAGATTTGGAACGGAGCAATGCCGCGTTCACTCCGTAGCTTTTGGCGATCTCGTTGAGTAGGTCGTCGATAAGCACGCATTGCATACCCGTGTTGCCCTCGGAGCCGATTTCTTCCTTGTCGGCGAGTATAGTAAGTACCGTTTGGTCGGTTTCGGTTTCGAGCGTTGCGGTAATTTCGGGGTAGGCGCAAACGCTGTCGTCGTGACCGTAAGCGCCGATATACGCGCGATCGAGCCCGACGTCCTTCGCTTTGGCGGCGGGAACGGCTTCGAGCTCGGCGCTCAAAAAGTCTTCCTCGACAATGCCGTATTTCTCGTTGAGAATATTAAGCACGCCTTTCTTTATGGCGTTCTCGGTTTCGCCGCTTGCGGGAATACCGCCGACGATAAGATTAAGGTTTTCGGCTTGGAACGCTTCGCTCACCGACTTCTCGTCGTTCTTGTGCGAGAGGTGGGGAAGCAGGTCGGTGATATAGAACACGGGATCGGTGTCGTTCTCGCCGATAGCGATTTCGACCTTCTTGCCGTTTTTGAGCATGACCACGCCGTGGAGTGCGAGCGGGATCGTCAGCCAGTGATATTTCTTAATGCCGCCGTAGTAGTGCGTTTTAAGGTATGCGATATCCGCTTTCTCGAACAGCGGGACTTGTTTAAGGTCGAGCCTGGGGCTGTCGATATGCGCGACGAGTATGCGCACGCCGTTCTTGGCGATATCCGCTTTGCCAGCGCGGAGCAGGAACAGCGCCTTGCCGCGGTTGTTGTAATAGAGCTTGTCGCCCTTATTGATCTTGTCGCCAAGCGTGTACGGTTTGTAGCCGTTCTTTTCCGCCATGGCGATAGTGGTCGAAACCGCTTCGCGCTCGGTCTTGGCTGCGTCGAGATAAGCTTTATAGCCTTCGCAGTAGTCGAAAATGCGTTTAAGCTCGGCTTTGTCGCAGTCGGCGTAAATGTTCTTGCGTTTGTACGTGATATCCATATTTATTTACCTCTTGCCGTATATTATATTACTTTTTTCGCCAAAAAGCAATCAAATTAGCGGTTGCGAACTATTATAGGTGAAAATTTTTGACATAAACGACTTGCGGAAGCGGTGCGCTTCACATATAATATATGTGATATAAAATGAAAGGGGTATTATATGTGCACTGCCGCTAAGTATATTTCGGGTGATTTCTATTTCGGGCGCACGCTCGACAACGATTGCGGGTACGGCGAGGAAGTCGTTATCACGCCGCGCCGCCGCAGGCTCGACTTCACGACGGGCGAAACGCTGTCTGCGCACTATGCGTTTTTGGGCATTGCGACTGTCGCGGATAACTTTCCGCTGTACTACGACGCGTTCAACGAGAAAGGGCTCGCGATAGCGGGGCTTAACTTCGTCGGCAACGCCGTTTATCACGAAGCCTGTCCCGATAAGATCAACGTTGCGCAGTACGAGTTCGTGCCGTGGTTACTCGCTAAGTTTGCTTCGGTTGCCGAGGTGCGGCGCGCGCTCAAAAAGGTGAACATCACGCCCGTGCCGTTTTCCGACGTTTTCCCGTGCGCCGAGCTGCATTGGATGATCGCCGACAAGAGCGACTGCATAGTCGTGGAGAGCACGGCGAGCGGGCTCAACGTTTACGACAATCCCGTGGGCGTGCTCACAAATAACCCGCCCTTCCCCGAACAGCTATTCGCGCTGAACAACTACATGGCGCTGTCGCCGCGACCGCCTAAGAACAATTTTTGCGATAAGCTCAAACTCAATACTTACAGCCGCGGCATGGGCGCAATGGGCTTGCCGGGCGATCTTTCTAGCCAGTCGCGGTTCGTGCGCGCGGCGTTCACTTGTCTTAACTCGCCCGCGTGCGGCGATTGCAATGCGAGCCTTAGTCAGTTCTTCCATATCCTCGGCTCGGTCGAGCAAACGCTCGGCAGCTGTCTTATGGACAACGGTCATTACGAAACGACGATCTACACCTCGTGCTGTAACGTGGATAAGGGCGTGTTCTACTACACCAGCTACGACAACCGCCGCATTTCCGCTGTCGATATGAACAAGGTCAATCTCGAAGGCACTTCGCTGTTCAGGTACCCGATAGTCCACGGGGAGCAGGTGCTTTGGCAGAATTAGGAATTAGAAATTAGTAGTTAGGAATTAAAGAGGATAAATTTAATTAAAACACCCCGTAGGGGTCAATCATTACTAATTCCTAATTCACAATTTCTAATTATTCCTTGCCTTTATTCGCTCGGTATGATATAATCTTATCATGAAAGCAGTAGTATCGGTAGTAGGAAAAGACCGCACGGGCATTACCGCGGCGGTGGCGACGGCGCTTGCCGAGCGCGATATTAATATTGAAGATATTTCGCAGACGATTATGCAGCATAACTTCGTCATGATCATGGTCGTCGAAACGGGCGCGTCCGCCGTCGCGTTGGACAAGCTCGGCGAGGACCTGCAAAAAGCGGTCGAACACCTCGGCGTCGTCGTGCACGTGCAGAACGATGAGCTTTTCAATGCCATGCACAGAATTTGACCGCGTATGCATCGGCGGATACGAACTACGTTCGGCGCGCCGCCTCGGTCATGTAGGTGGGTCTACACTCCCTTCGTCGCGGCCACAGGCTGAATTGTTGCAATCTTCTCACAATAAATAAGTGAGAACGCAAGCAAAGCGTCGCGCAGCATTTGGCTGCTTGTCCGTCTGCGCCGCGCCTACGCAGTCAAAGCTTGACTCATAAACTTTTCTCTGAAAAACTATGTTTACCGAAAACGAAATTTTAGAAACCATAGATATGCTGGATAATCGGCATTTGGACGTTAGAACGGTCACGGCGTCGCTTTCGCTGTTGGACTGTATCGACGCGAACGCCGATAAGTGTGCTAAAAAGGTATACGACAAGATCGTGTGCACTTGTAGATCTCTCGTGCCCGTTTGCGACAGCCTTGCCGCGCGGTACGGCGTTAAGATAGTGAACAAGCGCATTGCCGTAACGCCCATATCGATAATCGGCGCGGCGTGCGGCGAATACGTGGCTTTGGCGCGTGCGCTCGACCGCGCGGGCAAAGCGCTCGGCGTGGACTTTGTCGGCGGGTACTCGGCGCTCGTGCAAAAGGGCGCGACAAAAGCGGAGAACGCGTTTTTGGACAGCATAGCCGAAGCGTTGTCCGTCACCGATATAGTTTGCTCGTCGGTAGCCGTCGCGTCGAGCAAGTCGGGTATCAACCTCGACGCGGTGAAAAAGCTCGGCGAGATAATCAAGGACTTGGCGTACCGCACGCGCGATATCAATTCGTTCGGTTGCGGCAAGCTGGTGGTGTTCTGCAACGCCGTTGACGACAACCCGTTCATGGCGGGCGCGTTCACGGGACTGACCGAGGGCGAATGCTCTATCAACGTCGGTGTGTCGGGCCCCGGCGTTGTCGAGTACGAGATAGAAAAGCATCCCGATTACGACATAACCGAGCTGTGCGAGCTCATCAAGCGCACGGCGTTCAAGATAACGCGGCTGGGCGCGCTCATAGGCAGCGAAGCCGCAAAAGCGCTCGGGCTCAAACAGGGCATAGTCGATCTGTCGCTCGCGCCCACGCCCGCAGTGGGCGATTCGGTCGCGCGCATACTCGAACGCATAGGACTTTCTACGGTCGGCGCGTGCGGCACGACTGCGTGCTTGGCGCTACTCAACGACGCGGTCAAGAAGGGCGGCGTGATGGCGGCGAGCCGAGTAGGCGGGCTAAGCGGCGCGTTCATTCCCGTATCCGAGGACGCGGGCATGATCGAGGCGGCACGTAGCGGCGCGCTCACGCTCGAAAAGCTCGAAGCGATGACCGCGGTGTGCTCGGTCGGGCTGGACATGATCGCCGTACCAGGCGACACGACGGCGGCGCAGATCTCGGCGATGATAGCCGACGAATGCGCTATCGGCATGATAAACAACAAGACCACCGCCGTGCGCGTAATACCCGTTTACGGTAAGACGGTGGGCGACGAAGTTGACTTCGGCGGGCTGTTCGGCACCGCGCCTATTATGAAGGTCAATGCGGGTGATCCGCAAAAGTTCATAGACCGCGGCGGCGTTATTCCACCGCCCATACACGCAAATAAGAATTAGTAATAAAAAGAGGTTTATATGAAACGCAACGAAATCCAAAACAAATATAAGTGGGATCTGTCCGCAATGGTCGACAGTGCGGACAAGTTCGAAAAGCTGTTCGCCGAGATAGAGAACTCGCTCTCCGTTATCGAGGGATACAAGGGCAAGCTCGGGAACAAAGCCGACGCGCTTGCGTGCTTAAAGCTGGAAGCGGAAATTGGCGACAAGCTCGAACTCATCTACGTGTACTCGCATATGTACAAGGACGAGGACGCGACCAATAACGAGGCGGTCGCGCTCGCTGCGCGTACCGATATGCTCGCCGGCAAAACCGCCGCGGCTACGTCGTTCATAGTCAGCGAACTCAGCGCGCTCGACAAGTCAGTGCTCGATGGGTATATCAAGGACGCAGCGTTCGCCGAGTTCGATTTCAGCCTTAAAGAGATCGTGCGGCAGAACGAGCATATCCTATCCGATAAGGAAGAAAAGCTTTTAGCGCTCGCCGCCGAAGCGCTCGACACTCCGTACCGCGTGGCGCACATGATGTTCGACGTGGATATGAAGTTCGCGCCCGTCAAGCGCGGCAAAAAGAAGATCGAGCTAACCAACGGCAGCTACGGCGAGCTTTTGGCAGACCCCGACAGGGAAGTGCGCAAGCAGGCGTTCGATAACCTTTACGACGGCTATATCGCTAATATTAACACTATCGCCGCCAACTACGCGGGCAACGTCAAGGCGGATAACTTCGTAGCCCGCGCGCGCGGGTTCAACGATTGTCTCGAACAATCGCTGTTCGGCGACAACGTGCCGACGAGCGTTTACGAAAATCTTATTGCGGCGGTCAACAAAAACTTCGCGCCGCTGCATAGGTATATCGCGCTGCGCAAGAAGCTTTTGGGCGTGGACGAACAGCATATGTACGATCTGTACACGCCTATCGTAAGTAACGCCGAAATGAAGCTTAGCTACGAGCAGGCGTGCGAGATCGTTAAGGCCGCGCTCGCGCCCATGGGCGACGAGTACGTCGGGCTTTTGAACAAAGCGATGACCGAGGGCTGGATAGATGTTATGCAATGCGACGGCAAGCGCGGCGGCGCGTACAGCTGGTCGGCGTACTGCGCGCACCCGTACGTGCTCCTCAACTACGCGCCGACGACCGAGGACATATTTACGCTCGCGCACGAGCTCGGGCACTGCCTGCACTCCTACTATTCGCAGAAGAATCAGCCGTACTCCAAATGGAACTACCAGATATTCGTCGCCGAGGTCGCGTCGATCAGTAACGAGACCCTGCTCGACGACTACCTCATGAAAAACGTTAAGGACGACAATATCAAGAAGTATTTGTTGAGCCTACGGCTTAACCGCTTCCGCACGACGTTGTTCCGTCAGGCAATGTTCGCCGAGTTCGAGTACAAAGCGCACAAGATGGATCTGGAAGGCAAGCCGCTCACCGTCGACGCGCTCTGCGAAACGTATCTCGATCTTAACAAAAAGTATTACGGCAAGGACGTTGTATCCGACGACCGTATCGCTTACGAGTGGGCGCGTATCCCGCACTTCTACAAGGCGTTCTACGTTTACAAATACTCGACGGGCATGACGGCGGCGACGAGCGTCGCGCACAACGTGCTTGCTCGTCCCGAATACGTGGATATCTACAAAACCAAGTTCTTGTCTGCGGGCGGACACAAATCGCCTTACGAGATCCTGTGTGACGCCGAAGTCGATCTTGCGACCGAAAAGCCGTACGACGACGCGTTCGCGTTCTTCAACTCCGCGCTCGACGAGCTGGAAAAGCTTTGCAAATAACGGCGCTGAAAAAACGGCTGCTTCGCGTTTTCGCGCTCGCCGTCATAATATGCTGCGGCGTGATGTTTACCGGTTGCGGCGCGCGCCTTACGGTGTACGATTACAACTCGGGCGGGTCGCGGTACAACGAGTACGAGCTGACTATCGATACGGC
Source organism: Clostridiales bacterium (assembly GCA_014799665.1). Taxonomy (NCBI): domain Bacteria; kingdom Bacillati; phylum Bacillota; class Clostridia; order Eubacteriales; species Clostridiales bacterium. The sequence goes on along the minus strand of JAAVHP010000027.1, from coordinate 48,904 downwards.
GACCGTCGAGCTTTTGGAGCAAACGGCGGCGGTCGATAGTAACGGCGAAAAGTACACCGTCGAAAGCTACTTTAACGCGTTGTTCGCTTCGTATGGGTACGAGCTGAAAAGCGCGACGAGGACTTCGAGCGAGTACACGGTCAGCTACGTCAAGCGCGTATCGAGCGCGTCCGAGCTAGACCTTATCGGCGCGAAACAGATTTTCGATACGACCTACGTCGGCACTCCGTTTATCCGCACGTACACGGCGTCCGCGCCCAATCCGTTCAACGGCGTCCGCGAGCAGTACGATAACGTCGATCCGTACAGGTCGACGAGCGTGCTCGAACGCATTAAGAACGGCGCGATCGCGCGCGACGAGTACGGCGAGTGGACGAGCACCTTCCCGTCCATATACGAAGCGTTCCCCGCGATAAACGCGCTCAACCCCGACGGGCTCATGCTCACGTACGCGCGAACGGGCTCGGCGCGAATGGAGAGCTCGGGCGATAAGAGCGAGATAGGCGGCGGCGCAAAGTACGAGTTTACGCGCTACTTCGACAGGGCGGAAACAACGGTCGATTTCAAGTACGACAGACCCGTGCCGTACGGCTGGTATCTCGCGGCAATCGCTATCGGCGCGGCAGTGCTCGCGGTAATGCGCGTCGCGCTCAACGAGAAAGAAAAGAAAAAACCGAGACTATTGGATAAGTAAAAGGAGACTGTATGCCTACGAAAGACGAACGTGAACAGTTCGCAAAAAAACATCCCAACTTAGTCACGCGCGAAACGCCCAACAGCTACGAGGCGGAAACCGCGCTATTGGGCGGTATGCTTATCGACGGGCAGACCGCGTCTAAGTTCATGCCCGAGCTTCGCGCCGACGATTTCTACACGCCCGCGCATAAGCTTATTTACGAAGCGATCGCCGAGCTGTTCACCGGCGCGAAGGCTATCGACCTTGTAACGGTTGTCGGCGTGCTCGAAAAGAGCGGCACGCTTGAAATGAGCGGCGGCGTGGAGTATCTCACTAAGCTTATCGCTTCGGTGCCGTCGACGGCGAACTCAGAATACTATTTCGACATAGTCAAAAAGTATACGCGCCTGCGCGCCATAATCGATATCGCCAAACGCATGGCGGACGAAGCGTATTCGCTCGATCCCGACGACACGGCATTGAGCCGTGCCGAAGCCGCGCTCTACGGCTTGGCGGAAACTAACCGCAGAGGCAAGCCCGAAAACCTTAACGGGTACGTGGACGAGGTGCTTAAAGACCTGCGCGAGCGCGCGACCGAAACCACGGTGTACCGCGGCGTGCCTACGGGGTTTGCCAAGCTCGATACAGTGCTAGGCGGCGGCTTCCAAAAGAGCGACCTTATAATACTCGCGGCGCGTCCCGGTCAGGGTAAAACGAGCTTTGCAATGAACTGCGCGGTCAACGCCGCGCGTCGCAGGAGACCCGACACGAACAAGCCGTACGTGGTAGCCGTGTTCTCGCTCGAAATGAGCGCCGTCCAGCTCGCCAAGCGTATACTGTGCTCGGTGGGCGAGTACGATATGTCGCGTGCAAACCGCGCCGTCGTAAGCGAGACCGAGTGGGACAGGCTGTACGCCGCCAAGAACGAGCTGTTAAACACTCAGCTGTACGTAGACGAGTCGGGCAATATCACGCCCGCCGAGATCCTAAGCAAGTGCCGTGCGCTCAAACATTCGGTCGGGCTCGACTTCATAATGATAGACTACCTGCAACTCATGCAGAGCGGCAAAAAGCTCGATAACTTCGTTCGCGAGGTCGCGGAGATCACGCGCGCCATCAAGCTTTCGGCAAAAGAACTGGACGTTCCCATTCTTCTGTTGTCGCAAATGTCGCGTAGCATCGAACAGCGCAAGGGCAACGACAAGGAAAGCCGTTTGTCGGACCTTCGTGACTCTGGCGCGATCGAGCAGGACGCGGATATAGTCCTGTTCATAGACAGAAAGGATACGCCGGGCGAAGGCGATAAAACTTCCAGACCCGAGGTCAGCGAGGTGTACCTCAACGTAGCTAAGCACCGCAACGGCGAAACGGGCAATATCAAGCTTTTGTGGCACCCGTCCACTACCACATTCTCAGATCCCGACATGGCGAGCCGCCCCGACGGTCCGCCGCCGTCGTACTCGGGTAGGTCGGTCGGGTTCGAGGAGTCCGCGCCCCCGCCTGACGATTACGAGCCCGCGCTCGATCCGCTCGCCGCGGTCATAGATAACGGCACGCCCATTGACGAAGGTCAGGGCGATAGTAGCGGCGCACCCGCCGACGCGGTAGACAGCGGACTGCTCGATGAGTAAAAACATATAGTATAATGAAAGCGGCAGGGCTTAGCTCAGCCGCTTTTATAATTGACGGTTTGCTTATTTAATCAATACTGCCCGTAATGCCCCCACCACCGCAAGCGGTCCACACCCCATGCCTCTCCCAAAGGGGGAGGTTATAAAGGCGTGTTTAGCTTAATCACTTGTGATCATACCCTCCCCACTGGGGGAGGGGTAGGGGAGGGGTATAACGGGAAAGTCGGTAGTTGCGATTAAAAAATTTAATAACGCCGCGTCAAATAATTGCTATATTTGTCGAAATGTGATAAAATTGATTACGGGTGTTCAATCTCAGGCGAAACACCCCAAGCGGGCTCTTTTGCGCTCTATCGGCGTTAAACTCGCTTGACGTAGCACCGAGGCTACGACTGCGCTCGTTTGCCTTGATATAGCTGCAAAATAGTCTCGCTTGGGGCGCAAGGCGTTTTTACGAGCAAAAATCACAAGGATAGACGTGCGAAACGGAGCGCGTCGTACTCTCTGCGGTACGGCAAGCGACGCTTCGCGCGTATAGACCGAAATTTTGCCGTAAAAATGTTTCTTTTGAGGTTGAACACCCGTACATGAATAAGGATCTTGAAAGTATCGTTCTTACCGAAGAACAAATAGCGCAGAAAGTTAAGGAAGCGGCGGCGTGGCTCGATAAAAAATTCGAGGGCACTAACCCGCTTGCTATAAGCGTACTCAAAGGCAGCGTAATGTTTTTTTGCGACCTCGTTCGCGCAATGCAGACGCCTGTCCAAATCGACTTCATGACAGTATCTTCATACGGCTCGGGCTCTAAGAGTACGGGCGTACCCAAAATCGTCATGGACCTTGCCGCATCGGTCGAGGGCCGTGAAGTTTTACTTGTGGAGGATATTGTCGACTCGGGCAACACCCTGGTGCGTATGCGCGACCTAATTATGGGCAGGGGCGCAAAGTCGTTCACCGTCGTGTCGCTGTTCGATAAGCCCAGCCGCAGGGTAGTGGACGTAAAAGCCGACTATTCGTGCTTTACTATCGGCGACGAGTTTATAGTAGGCTACGGACTCGACTACGCGCAGCAGTACAGAACTCTCCCGTACGTGGGAATTTTGAAAAGAGAAATATACGAAAAGTAATTCTCAATCTCATTCGTAACCGACCGAAATATCGGTTAAATATAATTTTAGGAGACGTCTAATGGAAACAGAAGACAAGCAACCCGTTACCGAGGAAGCGGAAACGCCCGAAGTAACGCAAGACGCAGCTGCGCCCGAAGAAACGGTCAAGACCGAATCAGACGGAACGGCTGTCGCACAAACGCCGTACAAAGGCTTTGCCGCTAAGCTCGATAAGTTTTTCGGCATCAGCGGTAAGGGCTCGACCTTCCGCAGGGAGATCGTCGGCGGTCTCGTTACGTTCATGGCAATGGTCTACATCCTCATTGTCAACTCCAATATGTTCTCGAACGACGTAGGCGGGGCGCTTGGAGTCAGCTTCGGCGCGATCTATATCGCAACGGCTATCTCGGCAGTCGTCGGCACACTGTTAATGGCGTTACTTGCCAGATTGCCTATGGCGCAAGCCAGTGGCATGGGGCTTAACGCATTCTTCGTTTTCACCATTTGCTTAACGCTCGGACTTTCTTACGCTAACGCGTTGATACTCGTTCTTATCGACGGTATCGTGTTCATACTTCTCACCGTCACCGGACTTCGCAGGGTAATATTCAACGCCATACCCAAGGTAGTGCGTATTGCCGTTCCCGCAGGTATCGGTCTGTTCATTGCGTTCGTCGGACTTCAAAACGTGGGACTTGTTGTTAAGGACGGTTCGACGGGTGTTGCGCTCGCTTCGTTCAACCTTCTTCCCGAAAGCCTGGGCGGCTCGGCAACCTACGGTTCGGTCATGCCCCTTATTGTCACTATCCTCGGTCTTATCGCAGTCGCGGTCATGGCTAAGAAGGGCGTTAAAGGCGCGGTGCTGTGGGCTATCCTCGGCGGCGCGACGCTTTACTGGATATTCATGGGCATCGGTTACGCTTACGGCGACGCTAAGTGCATGGGTGTTATCGACGGCTTTACTTTCTCCAATCCTATCGACGCGTTCAAGGCGTTCGGCACGGAATCGGTCGGCAAGGTCTTTACTGAGGGCTTCGATTTCAGCGCATACCTTTCGACGCATAACGGCGGCTCGCTCGCGCTCGTGATCATCACTTCGTCGCTCGCGTTCTGCATGGTCGATATGTTCGATACCATGGGCACGCTGTACGGCGCTTGCGCGCGCGGCAATATGCTCGAAGCGGACGGCGGCATTCCCAACATCAACAAGGCTATGCTTTGCGACGCTATCGCAACCACCGTGGGCGCTGTCTGCGGTACTTCCACCGTCACGACCTTCGTCGAAAGCTCGTCGGGTATCGGTGCGGGCGCGCGTACCGGCTTCGCTTCGCTCATTACTGCGGCTTGCTTCTTTGTGGCTATGTTCCTCAGTCCGATCGCCGAAATGATCCCTTCGTGCGCTACGGCTATCGCGCTTATCTATGTAGGCGTGCTTATGATGAACTGTGTGCGCGAAATCGAGTGGACGGACGTCGGTCAAGCTGTTCCTGCGTTCCTTACCATCGCCATGATGCCGTTCACCTACAATATCTCTTACGGTATTGCGTTCGGTATCATTTCGTGGCTGCTTATCAAAGCGATCTCCATGCTCCTCTGCGTTAGGAACAAGGACGCGCTCATGGAAGAAAAGAAAGAGCCTATCAGCGTTGTAACGATCGTTATCGCGGTGCTGTTCATATTGATGTTCTTCCTTACGCACTAAAAATTCTCGCTATCAATCGGGCGAAATTCGCTCGCTTGACTTTTTATGGAAGCGGCTGTTGTCGGTACGACAGCCGCTTTTGCGTTAGAGCGCGTATATGCTTAGTAAACCGTCGCGCCTAACTCGTATCTTTGCACTCGAATATGCTTGTAATTTTTATAAACTTGTTGACAAAATCAACAACTTGTGGTATTATCTTTTAAGATAATACCATCGGAGGTTAAAATGGGAAAGAAAGGTAACTCTAAAAGTGTGCTCGGCTTCGTTTTCGCCGCGCTCATTCTCGTCGGGCTCGTGCTCGTGATCGTCGGTATGTTCGTCGGTCAGGTCGCGGTGACTACGTCCAGCAAGCTCGCGGGTACTTCTGAAACGAAAATGCTCAATCTGTTCGACGGCGACGTGTGGGGCGTTGAAGAAGTGCTCGGCAAGAAGGTCGGCGTCAGCAACGTTTTCGGTATCATCTCGTTTATCGTTGCGGTTGTCGGTGCGGTCATTCTTGCGATCGATTGCGTGCTTAACGTATTCCTCGGCAAGAACGTAAAGATCATTCGCTTCGTCGGTATTGCCGTCACGTTTGTCGGCGCAGTACTCGTTCTTGTTGCCGGTCTCGTTATGGCTAGCCAGTGCGGCGAATATCTCAGCCTTGATTGGGGCTCTCTTGCGGAAATCAAGTACACGGCGGGCGTCGGCGTATGGCTCGGCTTTATCGGCGGGCTTGTAGCGGCTGTCGCAGGCGGACTTTCTCTCGCTTTCAATAAATAAGCTTTTCTTTGAGAAATAACAAAAAAAGCAGGTTGCATAATTTGCAGCCTGTTTTTTGTTGCCGTTTTTAATTAACGACTCACAATTGACAAAGTAAAAACATATCATGAAATAGACCGTAGACGGAAAGGAGAATTGGTTGATCAATGACGCTCGGGCTATGCATGATTGTTAAAAACGAAAGCGAGGTGCTCCGCCGCGCGCTTGACGGCGTAAAGAACCTATGCGACGAGATAGTTATCGTCGACACGGGCTCGACCGACGACACCAAGCAGATCGCCCGCGAGTATACCGACAAGGTGTTCGACTTTCCATGGTGCGACGACTTTTCGGCGGCGCGCAACTTCGCGCTCGGCAAGATCACGACAGACTATTGGCTGTGGCTGGACGCCGACGATATTCTTTCGCCACGAACGGCGAGCGCGATTTCTAAGTTCATGCGCGCGGGCGCGAACGGCGCGGACGTCATCATGCTGCCGTACGTTCTCTCGACCGACGGGCGCGGCAAGCCGACTTTTTCGTACTACCGCGAACGGATAATGAAAACGGACGGCGGGTTTCGCTGGGAAGGCAGAGTGCACGAAGCGGTCGCGCCGCACGGCAGGATAGAAAAACTGCCGTACCCCGTTCTTCACGCCAAGCCGAGCGGGCGGTCGAACGGCTCGCGCAACCTCGATATCTACCGTCGCGCCGCCGCGCGCGGTGATGTGTTTTCGCCGCGCGAAACGTACTACTACGCCCGCGAGCTGTACTTCAACGGCGACGAGGGCGGAGCGCGAAAGGAGTTCGAGCGGTTCTTGACCATGCCGGGCGGGTTCTACGTCAACAAGATCGACGCGTGCGTCATGCTGTCGCGCATATACCGTCAGGCGGGCGACAGCGAGAGCGCGCTCGGGTTCGCCGCATACAGCTTTATCTACGGTCCGCCGAGCGGCGAAGCGTGTTGCGAGCTCGGCGAGCTGTATTTCGACAAGGGCGATTACGCCACCGCGGCGCAGTGGTACGGGCTTGCCGTGCGGTTAAAGCCCGACGGGAAAGACGGCGCGTTCGTCGACGGCGAGCGGTACGGGTTCATTCCGCTGTTACAGCTCACGGTGTGTTACGACCGCATGGGCGAGCACAAGAAAGCGTTTCGCTACCACCTGCGCGCCGAACGCCGCAACCCCAACCACCCGAGCGTGGCGCATAACCGCGAGTATTTCGCGCGGTTAGGTATGTACAAGCAAAGAAACACTTAAACCAAAGGAGGTAAATCATGTTCTTCAATTTCTTCAACCGTCCTAACGATTGCGATTGCTGCGACGATTGCGAGATCGAGCACGGCTGCGAATGCAATCAGCCCGAACGCCCGCAATGCCCGTACCCGCCGCAGCGTCCGTGCTGCGTAGGTCCTACGGGTCCTACGGGCGCGCCCGGTCCTATCGGTCCGCGCGGCTATCCCGGCATTAACGGCGTAACCGGCGCGACGGGTGCAACAGGACCGCAAGGCGTACAGGGCGTTCAGGGCGTGCCCGGAATGATCGGTCCCACCGGTCCCACGGGTCCGCAGGGCGTTCAGGGTCTTCAAGGCGTACAGGGCGCGGTCGGTCCTACGGGTGCGACCGGCGCAACGGGTGCCGACGGCGCTGACGGCGTTACGGGTGCCACCGGCGCGACAGGTCCGCAGGGTATCCAGGGCGTAACAGGTCCTATCGGTGCTACGGGCGCGACAGGCGCGACAGGCGCGACGGGCGTCACGGGTCCCACAGGTCCTACCGGCGTACAAGGTATTCAGGGTATTCAAGGTATCCAGGGCGCGACGGGTCCCACGGGTCCGCAGGGTGTGCAAGGCGTTCAGGGCGTTACCGGTCCTACCGGTGTAACCGGCGTCACCGGCGCGACGGGCGCAACGGGTGCTCAGGGTGCAACAGGTCCGCAGGGCGTTCAGGGTATACAGGGCGTTACGGGCGCGACGGGTGCAACCGGCGTTACGGGTGTGACCGGACCGACGGGACCGCAAGGCATACAGGGTATCCAAGGTGTAACGGGTCCTACCGGCGTAACGGGTGTTACCGGTGCAACGGGCGCGACGGGACCGCAAGGTATTCAGGGTATCCAGGGTGTGACCGGTCCTACCGGTGCAACAGGCGCTCAGGGTATTCAAGGTATACAGGGCGTAACGGGTGCAACAGGCGCAACCGGTGCGACAGGTGCGACGGGCGCTACGGGCGCGACAGGACCTGCGGGAACGATCACTCCCGCGGCGGCGGTTGCGGACGTAGGCGCAACGCCCACTGCCGACGACGTAGGCACTACTCTCAACGAATTGCTCGCGTCGCTCCGTGCGGCGGGTATACTCGCAACCTAAAAACAATAAAAAATTAGGTACTATACCCCAGAGCAAGCTCCGGACTCGCGTGCTACGCACGCTTTCCGCAGCAAGCTGCGGGGTATTGCACCTAATTTGTCGTCGTCGCATTTTTGCCCTTGCAAGCAAGCAAAAATGCTCCTCGAATACGCAAGGCAAAAAAGCTCTCGGCACATCGTCGGGGGCTTTTTCGTTTGCGCTTGACAAAGTTCGACGTGCGCACTATACTATTCGTATGGATAAAAACGTATTCGAGCTTAAAAAACCTATTTTCGATAAGCTTATAGAGTTCGGCTTTTCGCTTAGCGGCGAAACGTATTCGTACATAACGCGGATATACAAAGGACAGTTCGAGCTGCGCGTAGAAGTGAGCGGGTCGAGCGGCGAGGTCAAGACCGAACTTATCGACCGCGCCACCGACGAGCCGTACACGCTTCATCTGGTTGCCGACGCGAGCGGCGCGTTCGTCGGTAGTGTCCGTGCCGATTACGAGCGCGTGCTGACCGAGATAAGCGAAAAGTGTTTCGAGCGCGACGTGTTCAAGAGCGCGGGCGCGCGTAAGGTTATAGAATACGTGCGCGGTAAGTACGGCGACGAATTGGAGTATCTGTGGGAGAAGTTCCCGACTAACGCCGTTTTCAGGAGAAAGGATAACGATAAATGGTACGGCGCGATCCTTGTCATATCTAAGCGCAAGCTAGGGCTTAAAAGCGACGAGGTCGTGGACGTAATCGATTTGCGTATCGATCCCGAAGTTCTTCCGTCCGTGGTCGACGGCAAAAGGTATTTCGCGGGCTACCACATGAACAAGAAGAATTGGTTTACGATTTGTCTCGACGGTTCGGTCGATATTGCCGAAGTGTGCGAGTGGCTGGATAAAAGCTACGCCCTCGCCTCGAAAAAGAAGTAAATAATTTTCGGTTATAAAATAACTTTAAATTTAGCGCGCATACTATCGCTATGGATAGTAAAGCGATCATTAAAAAACGTGCGGCGATAGTCGCGCTTGTGCTTGCGTTCGTGGCGACGGCGATCGCCGTGACCGCGATTTTTCTGCCGCGGCGAACGGTCGAGGCGGTGGCGAACGATAACGCGCTCGATAGTGACGCTATGCGCGTTTTGTCAGTTTGCAGGGAGTATGCTTTGAGCCATGATTTCGATACCGAAATGACGGGCGCGATAAAGGCGAAGGCGTTCTCTATACCGTTTTCGCAGTCCGTTAGCGGCGGGCGAAAGGTAAGGGGCGGCGGCGTTGTCGATACCGCCGAGAGCATTTCCACGCTTGTAAAGGCGGCGATAAAAAAGGAATGCTCCGCCAATAAGTACAGTGTGTCGCGCGGCGAGTATAAGAATGGCGCGTTCGTCTATTCGGGCGCTGTCGAGTACGACCGTGACGGGTATATAGCGGCTTACGGACTGCCGCCGACGGGGCTTGTCAAGTACGAGCTCGATAACGCGATTATCGGCGCGGTCAAGGTCGACGACCGCACGTATAAGTTTACGCTCGACCCGGGTGGCGGTTCGGTCTATTGCAAGAACGAGGTCAATACCGTGCTCGGCGCGAAAAAAACGGAGTACACCGCAATAGAGTTCACTTTGATAACGGACGGCAGTCGCGCGCTCGAAATAACCTCTACCGAGAAATTCGACGTAGAAAAATTCGGCGGAACGAACGTTACCGCCGAATATACCGAAAAGTTTATATATAATTAGGAATTGTGAATAAGGAATGATGAATTAGCGGATAGTTGTGACGTTTGTCATTCCGAGGGTGGCGAGGAAACTCTTGAAGCGGTTTTGTTGCTATGCAAGCTTTTTATGAAAATTTAACATTGAGTTTAGACAAAGAGAGTTAAAGATAACAGCTGTTTTCGAAATGTAAATAAACATAGTACGGGTTTTAAAGGGTTAGAACACGAAATATCTAAGTAACGCGAACAGCACCAGGAGAGCGAAAAGCGCCGAAGCAACGCAGATTATGATTATATCGGCTTTACCGAGTTTTCTGCGCGCGGGAGCGTCGGTTTCGCCGTCGTTATCGCTTACGTGCGGCGTGGGGTAGAGCTTGCGGTTGACCCGCGAGATAAGTCGCGAAATGCGTTTGTAAACGAGCAGGGTTATAAGGCTTGCGATAAGACAGCGCAAAAGATTGAAGGGTAGTACCGATACCCACAGATAGAAGACGTAGAACGTTTCCTGCGTGCACGACGGGAATAGCGGGGTCATCATGCCGATAAGCGGCTGCCAGTTCCCGCCGAAAAACACTTGAAGATAGAACGGTACGAGCACCAGCCAGTTGAACAGTATCGCAACGACCACTTCCAACAGCGTGCCTATCGCCATGCCGACGAGCGCGCCCTTGAACGAGCGGTGCTTGCTGTAAATAAGCCCCGCCGTCACGGCGAATACGCACGAGGTCACGAGGTCGCTCAGCTCGCCGACGAACATGGTAGACGTGCCCTTTATAACAAGCTTTATCAGTATTTCGATAACTACTATTATCGCGGCGGGCGCGGGACCGAGCGCGAACGCGCCTATAAGGATAGGCACGTCGGACAGCTTGAATTCGAGAAAGCTCGGGAACGCGAACGGAATGGAAAAGTTAAGTATATACAGCACGCCCGCGAGCGTTGCGAACATCGCTATGAACGCGATCATAGTCGAGCTGAAATAGCTTTCCTTTTTCTTGGTTGCGGCGGGCGTTGCTTCCGTCGCCACGGGTGTTGTGTTTTCTTCCATGGTAGAACTCCTTCAATTTTGTTTTAAAGTCGTTCTAAGTAAAAACCCCGAAGAAATATCCTCGGGGTGAAAAAACGAAGCCGTCTTTCTTTTAACATCCGGACTATACCGTCGGTAATGATAATTTTGATAAGCTCGTGCGCGGTATTGCTACCGATTTTGTCGCTAAGTGCGTTAGCGAATTATCGACGTAGCGCTGCTACGACTTCAATTCGCTGCCTTCTTAGCGGCTAAATCGCCGACGCAATCCCTGCGCGTCGCTTGTCAAAATCATCTCGGGAATTTCACCCGCTCGGGGTTAAGCAATCGCTCAACCTTCGTGGACTATAACCACCGGTGGGGAATTTCACCCCGCCCCAAAGAATGACTTTAATTGAATATAGTATATAGCGTTAAAATTTCATTGTCAAGTAAAATACGGTAATTGGCAAGCGATCTCGGAGATTCCTTGCTTGCGCTCAGAATGACATTGTTCTGATTGCCAGGTCGAAGATGGGCGCCCAAAACCAGCGGTCCTTGCCGAGACAGTTCCACGACCCCACGCCTTGCTTGCCGTCTATCGAGAAGATGAACATTACGTTATACACGCTCTGGTCGAGCGCGGCGGTCAACAGCTCGAACTTAAAGATATTGCGCGGAGTGGTCAGCTTTTGCGCTTCGCCGAACTTGGCGTTGGGGAACACGCTTTTCATCATGCCGAGCATTTTGCTCCCCGCGTCGAACACGTCGGTCTCGCTAAGCGCGCCCGTAAAATTAAGATTGAAATTGACCGTGCCGTCGGGCGTTGTATATATGTGCTTGGGCGCGTTGGCGTTGTACTTTATTCGCCGCATCGCCTCGGGCATGACGATAAAGCTTTCGGGCATGACCGCCGCAATCTTGTCGTCCGCCACGCTCGCGCGCACGAACTTGATATCGGGAAGAGTCGCGCCTATCGGCATATCCGCCTTGATATCCTCGTAGTTAATACCGAACACCCCTGCCGCGAGCGAACTGCCGTTGACCGCAAACGTAGTGCCGCAGTACGGACAGACCGCCGTCTTTCCGCCCGCGTCGATATTTACGGGCGAGCCGCACTGCGTGCACAGCAAGGCTTCCATGTCCTTGCTCTTGTGAATGACTATGCCGTCGTCCGTCTTTTCGTGCTTGCGCCCGCACGCCGTGCAAACGCCGTTATCGTCGAGCGTGCCGCCGCAGTGCGCGCAAACCGTTCGACCGAGCCGACCGTCGTCCGCCACGCGGATATCGACCTCGGCATTAGACAAAATATTAACGTGGTCGGGCGTGCCGTTCGTGCGCTGCGCTCCCGCGCCTCCGCCGAACCGATAGCAGGTGCGCCCGTCTATCTTGATCTCGCCGTACGGCACGCCGCATTTTTCGGCGATCTGCGAGATCTCCTCGGTGAGCTCGTCTTGTAACCGCGACAATGCTTTTCGCTCGTCCTTGCCGCGCAGGTACGCCACGTACACGTTATCGAACTCGGTCGCCCTGCCGCTCGGCTCGGTGATCGACAGCGCGACGATAAGCGCGCTTTTGTAATCGGGATACCCGCTGTCCTTCGTCATGCGTTCGGCGCGCACGTCCAGCCGCGAGGTTTTTCCGCGTATTGTTTCCGCTGCCCAAAAATCGATAGCCGTTCGCATAAGCCTCAGGTCGATCTTGTCGATAATATCCGCCGAAGCCTTGTACGACTTGGTCAAGCGTTTATGCGCCGCGCCGTCGTTGTCCTGCTCGATGATCGCGTACGAGAACAGCTCTTTTTCCTCGTCGGCGAATATCGAGCGTTTTTCGTACACCATTGCGCCCACGCACGCCGCGTTGCGATTGAGGTTTTTGAGCGGACCGTCAAGCCGCGCAACGTCGGCTTCGGTAAGCTCGCTCGCCTCGATCTTTCGCATTATGTAGAACACGCAAGCGTCGTCGTCGCCGTTCACGGCGAGATCGTCAAGCCGATCGATTGTGGCGTTCATGTAAAATTCTTCATCGTATTCGGGCATGGTCGCACCTCGGTTTTTTCTTTCCTCTATTATATATTACCGCGCGCAGGATGTCAACGGTCGGCGCAAAACGCATTGCCGCACCGATTTCGTCACATACTATGCGTATATGATATTTATCGACAAACACGGTGAAGCCGCGGGCGCGGTACTCGGCGCGCTCGACGGTTGGGATACGGTCATGCGGCTCGAACGCTACGCGGCGCGGCTGACGGGCAGGAACGCGGTCGCGCTGTCGACTGCCGACGCGGCGATCGATACCGCGCTCTTTCTGTGCGGCGCGGGGCGGGGCGATTACGTGTTCGTGCCGACCTTCACGTTCTATTCGTACATAGCGTCGGTTGCGCACGCGGGCGCGATCCCCGTATTCCTCGACTGCGACCCGACGACCCGATGCGTTTCGCCCGACGCGCTCGACGCGGCGTTCGTGTGGGCGGAGCTGCAAAACAAGCCGCCGAAAGCGGTTATTGTCGACAACGCGTTCGGCGCGGTCGCCGAGCTCGACATTCTCAAACCCATTTGCACGGCGCGTAACGTTCCGCTTATCGAGCTCGCGCTCGACGGGCGAGGCGGCGAGTACAACGGTAAACCCCTGGGCGCAAGCGGCGATTACGGAATAATCGGGCACGACAAACGCTTGCGCGGCGGCGGCAGTGTGCTGTTGCTCAACGCCGAGGATAGGCTTGCCGCGCTCGGGTTTTCGCGGTACGCGTACAGCGAGGGTGAGAATCACGACTATCGCATGAACGAGTTCCTATCCGCGCTGTGGCTCAACCAGGCAGAGGTATCCGACAAGCTAAGCGTCCGCGCGCACAAGAACCTACACGCGCTGTGCAAGGCACTCGACTGCGTTGCGCCGCCCACAAAAGGCGATTCCGCCGTGTATGCGTTCGTCAGGGCGGCGGGCATGATGAGCGAGCTGCGCAACGCCGGCTACGACGTTAAAAAGCCCCCGCCCGTGCATACGCTCGATAGGTATAAGGACTGTCACTACTTCGAGCACGAGCGCGGGTATTCGGTGAGCGACAGCCTTAGCGACTACTGCTTTATCGGCACGGATATGTCGGCGGGCAAGCGCAATAAGCTTATAAGAATGCTGAAAAGTTGACAAGCCTTGCGTAATTATGTATAATCTAATTATTAATTACGCGCAGGTATTATTTTGGATAAGTACGTTAAGATAAGCGGTCTGCAAAAACTGACCTTGCTCGATTTCCCCGAGCACACGGCTTGCACGCTGTTCGTTCCGGGCTGTAATTTCAGATGCCCGTACTGCCATAACAGCGAGCTGCTCGCCGCCGACGTAGAGTTCTACGACGAGCGCGAGGTTTTCGACTTTTTGAAAAAGCGTTCGGGCGTTCTGGAAGGCGTGTGCGTGACGGGCGGCGAACCGACGATCTATACCGATCTCGATAGACTGCTTCGCGAGATCAAGTCGCTTGGTTATCTCGTAAAGCTGGACACGAACGGGTTTTTGCCCGACAGGCTGAAAGCCTTGCTCGACGCCGAGCTTATAGACTACGTGGCAATGGATATTAAGAACTCGCCCGAGCGTTACGCCGAGGCGGTCGGGCTGTACGCCGACAGGTTTGACGTTGCGCCCGTGCAAAGATCGATAGAGCTTATTATGAACAGCGGGGTGGACTACGAGTTCAGAACGACGATCGCCGCCGAGCTGTTCGACGAAAAAAGCATAGAGGACGCGGCGCGCATGATTAAAGGCGCTAAACGGTATTTCCTGCAAGCGTTCGTAATGCGTGACACTGTTCCGTCCAAAACGCTAACGCCCCCGCCGCCGTCCGTTCTTTCGCGGTATTTGGAGATAGCAAAAAGATACGTTCCCAACGCGAAGATAAGAGGGGAGTAAGATAGAGTTAATAGTGAATAGATAATAATGAATAATTATCGACCGCTACGCGGTGATTAGAGAGTGTATGTTGAATGAACGATAGCCTTCCACAATTGGGGAAGGCGTAAATAAAGTTAAACACAAAAAGAGTGGTTCGGTCAAACCACTCTTTATTTTTTAACTTAAAGTTTTCTTTGCTTCTTTCTTGTTCACAAGAAAGAAGAGAAAAAACTATCTATGCGGGCGGGGTCTGCCCATCGGTCTGCGCCGTGCGGACGGCGAACCGGGTCTGCGCGGTGCGGGTCGACGCCGTGCGGCAGGGCGTGCGGGCGCGGCTTTTTTCTTAGCGGGCGCGGCTTTGCGCGTCGGTTCGATAGTCGGGCGTGCCGCCGCGGCATTGGACGCGGGCGTCATCACGTACACCTGCTTGTCTTTAATGGAATAGAACACGCCGTTGGCGAGCGGAATAAACTCACTGCCCGCGGGAATGCCGCCGTTGCCGACGGGCGCGATATCACGCGAATCGGACATCTGCACCATCTCGGGCCGAATATCCTTAACGCTGTTCTCCGCTTCCTTTTGCCTGCGGTCGAGCTCTTTCTCGCGATCGCGCAGATCCTTTTCGATTATCTCGCGCCGCATCCGTTCAAGCTCGCCTTCGAGCTTCTTGTACTGCTCGCGGTCGTCGTCGCCTCTCGGCTGTTGCTGTTGCATGAACTGCTGTTGTTGCATGAATTGTTGCTGTGCAGCCGTTGCGTTCGGGTTCTGCGCGATCGTGAACGTAAGCTTGTTCACAAGCTCGCGCATACCGTCAAGCTCGTTTTTGAGCCTGTCGACTTCCTTGATCGCGTACGGATCGGTGATAGGTACAGCGGTCGCGGCAGGCTGCTGCGCCTGCAACGCCGCATTGAACTGCGCCTGCTGCGCTTGCTGCTGGGCTTGGAACTGCGCCTGTTGCGCCTGCTGCATCATCAATTGCGCCTGGCGTATCATTTCGAGCGCGGCTTGCGCGCCGTTGTTCTCGGTAGGTGCGGTCTGTATGCCAGCTGCTTGCGGCTGCCGCGCCTGTTGCATCATCAATTGCGCTTGCCGCATCATCTCGCGCGCTGTTTCGAGCGTTGCGTTTTCCGCCGTGGACGGCTGTTGCGGTTGTTGTATCGGCGGTTGTTGCTGTTGCTGTAACGTTTGCTGTTGGGCTTGCTGTTGGGCTTGGAACTGCGCCTGTTGTTGCGCGGCTTCCGCCTGCTCCTGCGCAAACTTCGCTTGCTGCGCTTTCCACTCGGCTTGCTCTTGTGCGAGCTTCGCTTGTTCCTGCGCCAAGCGTACCTGCTCCATCATCGCCCGCGCTTCTTCCATCATGCGCCGTGCTTCCGCGGCTTCCGCGCTCGGCTGCGCCTGTGCGGGCTCGGCTGCGGGTTCGGTTGCTTGGGGCTGTTCGGGCTCGACCGCTTGGGTCGGGGTCGGTTGCTCGGCGGGCTTTTCCTCGTCGGGCGGAAGATTCATCATTTCGTCAAGCTTCGCGTCGAGATCCTGTTCGGTTTCGGTTTCGAGCGGCTTGTCGTTTAGGAGCGCTTCGAGCTCTGCGTCGAGCTGCGCCGCAGTGGGCACGTCGGACTGCTCCGTCTGCTCCGTAGGCTGCTCGGCAGGCGGCGGAGTAGTGATAACGGGCTCCGCGGGCTCGCCCATAATGATAGGCTCTTCTGCGGGCGGCGGCGCGATTATGATCGGGTCGTCCGCCGATTGCTCCGCGACCGGCTCCGTGGGCGTTAAAATAATGGGCTCGCTCGTTTCGGTAACGGGCGGCTCGGCGTTATCGTTAAGCAACTGTTCAAGCTGAGCGTCGAGATCGGGCGTAGGCTCGGTCGGTTGCGGCTCGGTTTCGACCACGGGCGGGGGCGGCGCAAAAACGGTGTCGTCGCCCGAAAGTATGATCGGTTCGACGGGGTCCTGCGCATTGATCACGCCGTCGCCTTCCAGCATCGCGTTGAGCTGAGCGTCGAGATCGGCTTGTTCGGGTTCTGCCGAGGGCATGGAAATAGGACGGGTGCTCCCGTCGGGCATGACGTACTCCGCCTCCAATTCGATAGGCGGGCTCGTTCCTTCTATAACCTGATTGCCGAGATCGGCGTTGTTGTCTTTCATAATCGATACGTTTTCCCGTGTAGTTTAATACAACCTATAATATACTATATTTTGCGCTTTTTGTCAATAGATAATCAGTAAAATTATCCTTTGGAAACTCTCGATTAAATTCGTGCGGCATTCTTGCTATCGATTTCCGCGCTACGTGCAGCTATATGTCGGGCACGTAGCGCCGCTACGAGCCCACCATATATCTTTCGTATCACGAAAATCGCTAACGCAATCTTGCTCGCGTCACTTAATCGAGAGTTTCGGCTTGCAAAAACGGCAAGTATGTGGTACAATTATAGCTATGGCTACTTCCGTTGATTTTATCGAGTTCGTGTGCGAACGCATAGACAGTAAATACGCCGTGCGGTATAAGAAAATGTTCGGCGAGTATATGGTTTACGTGAACGATAAACCGATACTTTTGGTTTGCGATAATACCGTCTACGTAAAAATGCTCGACCCGCTGAAAGAAATAATGTCGGGCGCGGAAACGGGCTTGCCGTACGAGGGCACGAAAGAGCACTATATCCTCGATATTGAAAACGCCGAGCTCACGTCGAAAGTAATAGACATCCTCGAGCCGATCACGCCGCTGCCAAAGCCGCGGAAGAAGTAAAGAATAGCTATCCAATAAAAAAGTTGGCGCAAAGCAATTTATAACGAACCGCAACTATTCGGGCGTAACAAAAAATAACCGTAAAAGTAAATACACGACACTAAAAATACTTGACAAAGGTTATATTATATTGATATAATAACAAGTACGCGTATAGGTACGCTTATTTTTTGCGTGCAACGCGTGGACTAAATTGCTCTTTATTCATTTTACTATGAGTGAGAGCGGCAATACTACTATAAGGAGGTAGAGTAATATGCCTACGATCAACCAGCTTGTTAGGAAAGGTCGTCAAAAGGTCGAGTACAAGTCGATGAGCCCTATTCTCGACAACAACCCGCAGAAACGCGGCGTGTGCTTGTCCGTCACCACGACTACGCCTAAAAAGCCCAACTCCGCTTTGCGCAAGATCGCTCGTGTGCGTCTTGTCAACAAGATGGAAGGTACGGTTTATATCCCCGGTATCGGTCACAACCTGCAAGAACACTCGGTTGTGCTCGTCCGCGGTGGGCGTGTGAAGGACTTGCCGGGTGTGCGTTATCACATCATACGCGGTGCATTGGACACTGCGGGTGTGGCAAAGCGCAAGCAAGCTCGCTCAAAGTACGGCGCGAAGAAAGCGAAGTAACGGTCAACTCGTAACACTCGCGCTTTGCCTTGCTATAATTTTCGGCGTCGGCGGCGTTAACGCTTCTCGACGTAGCGCTGCTACGACTTCGTCGCGTTGCCTTGCCGTCACTCGAAAATTACTACGCAATGCTTTGCGCTCCGTTTACTCGTCGACCTAAACTGTTCAATATGCAGTTTGGAATTTCGTTTGGCGCAAAAACGCTTTTCCTATATAATATAAAGAAAAGCGCAACGGGCTTGTTTGCCCACCTAAAAATCGAATAAGGAGATAATCATGCCTAGAAGAAGCGGGGTCCCCAAACGGGACGTTTTACCCGATCCTATCTATAACAGCAAGGTCGTGACCAAGCTTGTCAACCAAATCATGCTTGACGGCAAGAAAGGCACGGCCCAGGCTATCGTTTATGACGCTTTTTCTATTATAAAGGAAAAGATGTCGCTCGAACCCGTTGACGTGTTCAATCAGGCTATGGCTAACGTCAAGCCGCAACTCGAAGTCAAGGCGCGCCGTGTAGGCGGCTCGACTTATCAGGTTCCGCTTGAAATCCGTGCCGATCGTCAACAAACCCTCGCTATCCGCTGGATCGTCATGTTCGCACGCAAACGCGGCGAGAAAACCATGGATGAGCGTCTTGCGGGCGAGCTCATCGACGCTTACAACAATACCGGCGCGGCAGTCAAGCGCAAGGAAGAAATGCACAGAGTTGCTGAGGCGAACAAGGCGTTCGCGCACTTCCGCTGGTAGTTTTAAGCCGTATTCATCGCGCAATAGTGCGTCAGCCGTCGCGCCGCCCTCGGTCATGTACTTCGGTGTACACTCCCGTCGGTCGGCGCTCGGACTTCCTTCTCTTGCGCGCGACTACGACTTAAAACATTCCAATTTATCTAAGTTAGATATAAGTTAGAGGAAATCATTATGGCAAGACAATTTTCATTGCAAAACACGCGCAATATCGGTATCATGGCGCACATCGACGCGGGCAAGACCACGACGAGCGAGCGTATTTTGTTCTACACCGGCAAGGTGCACAAGATAGGCGAGGTTCACGACGGCGGCGCGACCATGGACTGGATGGTTCAGGAGCAGGAACGCGGTATAACCATTACTTCCGCGGCTACGACCACGCAGTGGCAGACCGCTCCCGATCAACCGATGGTGCGTATCAATCTTATCGACACACCCGGGCACGTTGACTTCACGGTCGAGGTTGAGCGTTCGCTTAAAGTTCTCGACGGTGCGGTTGCGGTATTCTGCGCCAAGGGCGGCGTCGAGCCTCAGTCCGAGACCGTTTGGCGTCAGGCGGACAAGTACGGCGTACCGCGCATTGCGTACGTCAACAAGATGGACATCAACGGCGCGAACTTCTTCAACGTGCTCAACATGATGAAGACGCGCTTGGGCGCGCACCCCGTTGCGCTCCAAATCCCCATCGGCAAGGAAGACACCTTTAAGGGCATGGTCGACCTTGTTACCATGAAGGCGGAAATCTACGAGGACGACCTCGGCAAGACCATTAACGAGACCGAGATCCCTGCGGAATACAAGGCGCAAGCCGACGAGTACCGCCAGATCCTTCTCGAAGCGGTCGCCGAAACGGACGACGCGCTCATGGAGAAGTTCTTCGCGGGCGAGGAACTCACCGTCGACGAGATCCGCACCGCCGTGCGTAAAGCTACTATCGACATGACCATGAACCCCGTGTTCTGCGGTTCGTCGTATAAGAACAAGGGCGTACAAAAGCTTCTCGACGCCGTCGTTTACTACCTGCCCAGCCCTATCGATATCGCGCATATCAAAGGCACGGACAAGGACGGCAAAGAGGCGGAGCGTAAAACGGACGATAACGAGCCGTTTGCCGGTCTTGCATTCAAGATCGCTGCCGACCCGTACGTGGGTAAGCTCGCGTTCTTCCGTTGTTACAGCGGCGTTTGCCCTGCGGGTTCGTACGTTCTCAACTCGACCAAGGACAAGAAAGAGCGTATCGGGCGTTTGCTCCTTATGCACGCCAACTCGCGTACCGATATCGACGAGGTTCGCGCGGGCGATATCTGCGCCATAGTCGGTCTTAAAGATACGACAACGGGCGACACGCTCTGCGACGCTTCGCACCCGATCATTCTCGAAAGCATGGAGTTCCCCGAGCCCGTTATCCGCGTCGCTATCGAACCCAAGACCAAAGCCGGTCAGGAAAAGATGACGATGGCGCTTATCAAGCTCGCCGAGGAAGACCCCACGTTCAAGACCTACACCGACCAGGAAACCGGTCAGACCATTATCGCGGGTATGGGCGAGCTTCACCTCGACATTATCGTCGACCGCTTGCTCCGCGAGTTCAAGGTCGAAGCCAACGTCGGTAAGCCGCAGGTCGCGTACCGCGAGACCATTCGCAAGAAAGTCGAAGCCGAAGGCAAGTATATCCGTCAGTCGGGTGGTAAAGGTCAGTACGGTCACTGTAAGGTCATTATGGAACCGCTCGAACAGGGTCAAGGCTACGTGTTCGAGGATAAAACGGTCGGCGGTTCCGTACCGAAGGAATATATCCCCGCTGTCGACAACGGCATTCAGGAAGCGCGCATGAGCGGTATCCTTGCCGGCTACGAATGCGTCGACTTCAAAGTCACGCTGTACGACGGAAGCTACCACGAAGTCGACTCGTCCGAAATGGCGTTCAAGATCGCAGGCTCTATGGCGTTCAAGGACGGTATGAAGAAAGGCGACGCGTACCTGCTCGAACCTATCATGAAGGTCGACGTTACGCTCCCCGACGAGTACCTCGGCGACGTTATGGGTAACGTTTCGTCCCGTCGCGGCACGATATTCGGTACCGACCTTGTAAACGGCAGCCAGATCATCCACGCCGAGATCCCGCTCAGCGAAATGTTCGGTTACGCAACCGACCTTCGCTCGCGCACTCAGGGTCGCGGCAACTACACTATGCAGTTCGACCACTACGCCGAAGTACCGCGCAATATTGCGGAGAAGGTTATTGGCGAGCGCGCCAAAGCCCAAGCATAAATTTTCCGTATTCATCGCGCAATAGTGCGTCAGCCGTCGCGCCGCCCTCGGTCATGTACTTTGGTGTACACTCCCGTCGGTCGGCGCTCGGACTTCCTTCTCTTGCGCGCGACTACGAAAAATTTAATACGCTAGGTTCAACAGTCCATTAAGCCTTCCCCTCAGGGGGAAGGTGGACCGCGTAAGCGGTGGATGAGGTGAATAATCTTATCCTAATATAAAACCCGCGTTCTTTAATCTCAATTTTATAAAAAATCTTTATCCAAAACGGTTGAGATTTTCCGAAGAATGTGGTAAAATAAAACAAATTAAAAAGAAATTTTTTTGGAGGACCATTATAATATGGCAAAGGCAAAATTCGATAGAAGCAAGCCGCACGTAAACATCGGTACCATTGGCCACGTCGACCATGGTAAAACCACTTTGACTGCGGCTATCACAATGGTGCTTGCGGCTAAGGGTTTGGCTGAGCAGATGCGCTACGACCAGATCGATAAAGCGCCCGAAGAAAAGGCGCGTGGTATCACCATTAACACCTCGCACGTCGAGTACCAGACGGCTAACCGTCACTACGCGCACGTTGACTGCCCTGGGCACGCGGACTATGTTAAAAACATGATTACCGGTGCGGCGCAGATGGACGGCGCTATCCTCGTCGTTGCGGCTACCGACGGCGTTATGCCTCAGACCCGTGAGCACATCGTTCTTGCGCGTCAGGTCGGCGTTCCGAAGATCGTTGTTTTCATGAACAAGACCGATCAGGTCGACGATCCCGAAATGCTCGAACTTGTCGAGATGGAAGTTCGCGAACTTCTTTCCAACTACGGCTTTGACGGCGACGGCGCGCCCGTTATCCCCGGCTCGGCGCTTAAAGCACTCGAAGCTGCGCAGGGCGGCAAGGCTGACGATCCCGCTTGCGAATGCATCATGAAGCTTATGGAAGCTGTCGACGCGTATATCCCCACGCCCGAGCGTGATGTCGATAAGCCCTTCCTTATGCCCGTCGAGGACATCTTCACGATCACCGGCCGCGGCACTGTTGCTACCGGTCGTGTAGAGCGCGGCGTTATCAAAATGGGCGATCCCGTCGAAATCGTCGGTATCAAAGCGACCCGTTCTTCGACCGTTACCGGTATCGAGATGTTCCGCAAGATGCTTGACACCGCGCAGAGCGGCGACAACGCAGGTATTCTTCTTCGTGGCGTAGACCGCAAAGATATCGAGCGCGGACAAGTTATCGCTAAGCCCGGTTCGATCACCCCTCATACCGAGTTCAAGGCTGAGGTGTACGTTCTTAAAAAGGAAGAGGGCGGCCGTCACACCCCGTTCTTCAACGGCTACCGTCCGCAGTTCTACTTCCGCACGACCGACGTTACCGGCTTGGTCGAGCTCCCGAAGGGCGTAGAGATGGTTACCCCCGGCGACAACGTAACGATGACCGTTACGCTTATCCATCCCATCGCTGCCGAGAAAGGCTTGCGCTTCGCTATCCGCGAAGGCGGCCGTACGGTCGGCTCGGGTGTTATCACCGAGATCATTAAATAAGGAAACCGTTTCCTGTTAAATAACGAAAAGCAAAAAGAACGATCTTTCACCGAAAGGTCGTTTTTTTGCTTCCTACTTCTTTGAAAAGAAGTAGGCAAGAAACTTTTACTGTCGTGTGTTTGCTTGGGTGTTTTTTTGCATTGCACCCGAGTATGCTCGTTGCGGTAACAATTGCTATACGCCGTTCTATTCAACCTCCCCCTATGGGGGGAGGAGGACCACGCAGTGGTGGTAGGGGCATAATGAAGCGGCTCGATTATGTTAGCCAAACAAAAACACGGATAACAGTCGTTTAGAACGTTGACTATTATCCGTGTTTTAATCAATTATACCGTATTATCGAATGGGCGAGCAGTCGATAGCGTTTTTCGAGATAAGCAATGTGGATTCGGTAGGAATATTTTTAGGAAGTAGCAAGTATATCTTTTCACTTTCTCCCACTGTATAATCGGTGCAGTACTGCATATATACCATGTTTTTAACGATATACAAAAAATCGCCGATATGTTTTTCTTTCAGTGCTTGCAAATCTTTTGTTTTGTCGCCGACTTCAACGGGCGTGCAAAACTCTTGCCGAGCGACTTTATCGCGTATTTCAAGAACGGATAAGGGCGTGCAGTTTTCGTCAACCCAATATTCGTTATTCGTAATATCGAGCATGACCCATTTATTAAGCGTTTTATCCCAAACTTCGTTCACTACGTGGCAGTCGTTGTCATAAGCCGAATAGGGCATTATCCAAACCTTACGCGAATAAATGCCGAGCGCTAAGCACATTTCGTTGAGTATTTGCGCTTTCGCCCTGCAATTTATGCCTTGCTTTTTGTTGTCCAAACTGTATTCCAATAAATCCAACGCGTTAAGGGGTACGTGATTATCGTAATAGCTTTCGTGCGTTAGGCGCGGGGCGTACTCATTCATAAGCCTTAGTGCCATGTCTAACTCCGTCCCGTCTTTTGCCGTATTTTCTATCTTGTATTTGCTTTTGAGTTGTTCATAGCTTCCGTGAGAGAAGTCGTAGTGAAGTTCGTAGTCCGTTCCGTCGTGAAACTCCAAATTGTTAAGGAGAATACCCGACTCCATAATATAAATCTCATCGGTGGTTTGAAGATAAGTCTCGCCCTCGATATAGCAAATTGCGTAATAAATATTATAACCGATACTTACCAATAACCCGACTGCCAACAAAACGACGCAGCAGCACAAAATAAGCACTCTTTTAGCAATGACTTTGGAGTTTTCCATAATAATTCCTTTTGATAATATTAATATGTATCGATAATAGCCTTATCTCAGTCTGTAACACTCGACTATCTCGCCCGCGAATAGGGAATGCGCTCTGCCCGTGCCGAACAGGTTTTCGGTCATGGGTGTTATGTTTTCTGGCGGGATAAGGGCGATAACGTTGCACTCGATTATCAGCCCGCATTCGCCGAGTACGTACGCGTCGATCGTGCGGGCGCGTTTGGGGTGAAGCCCGAGCGTTTCGAACTTGTTCACCTTAAAGCCCGAGATTACGTCGCATTGCGCTATCTCGTTTCGCATATCGCGCGCAGGAACGTTGAGAGCAAAGCTTTTGGTCTGCGTTACTATCTCGTATGAGTATTTGTTGCTCTTTATCGGCAGGACGAAAATCTCGCGCCCCCACATTCTGCCGAGCAGTCCGTTGTGCGTTACCATGATATTAGGCGTTGCTCTGCCGCAGGTCACGAATACGCCCGTTGCGGTAATACTGTTATTGACCGCCGCGCGGTCCTTGTCAGATAAAAATATATCGCTCATATATTAAGTATATCATTTGATTTTTCGATTTTCAATACGTTTTAAAAATTTTCAGGTAAGAATATTATCGAACGTTTCGTCAAAAATTTCGCAAAGCTTAGCGAGCAAAGTGAAGTTCGGTTCGCATTTGCCCGTTTCCCAAACGCTGATTGTACGTTTATTCACGCCAAGCATTGCGCCGAGTTCTTCCTGTGTAAGCCCCTTGCTTTTTCGTAACAGTCGTAGATTATTCCCGAAATTTATGGTTTTCATATTAATTAGAATTTACCAAAAAATTTGGTAAAATGCTTGACAAACCAAAATTTTTGGTTTAGTATAATAATAACAATTAGTCCAAAAAAATTGGACAAAAAGGAGAAACAAAATGAAGAAGAAGTTTTTGGTAGTAATGACTGCGGTCATTATGCTGCTCACCTGCGCGTTCGGGCTTATTGCTTGCGGCGGCGACAAGGTTGAAGGTACGTACTATGTGTACATGGCGGGCGAGAAGCAAGAGGGCATGAGCATGGAACTCGACGGCGGCAAAATTACCATGAATCAGTCCATGGAGGGTCAGTCCATTGCGGTTTCCGGTACGTACACTGTTGACGGCGACACCGTTAAGGTTACGGCAACCCTTATGGGTGTAAGTAGCACTCAGGAATTGACAATCGTTTCCGACGGCGTGCTCAAAGACAGCAACGGTTTGTACTACTGCCAAGACGGCAAGACCCCGCCTACGGAAGAAGCCGCGGACTAATAGTTTGTTAACGACAAAAAAGGAACGCAATACGGTGCGTTCCTTTTTTAATGCAGAATGTAGAATAATGAATAAGTGTGATATTTTAGTGGATTGCCCACATCCGCCCTTTGGACACCTTTTACAAATTTTCAGGTAAGAATATTATCGAACGTTTCGTCATGTCGTTTAATTGAACCTAATATAAAAAGCATTGTGCGGCAATCATCATTCCCAGCTTAAACCCCTCTTTGAAGTATTCTTGGGAAGCTTCGCTCTCCAAGCTTCCTTGAAGCATGGTAATATCCCACATTAGCTTATATTTTTCTTCTTCCGTCATGCCCTCGCAAAGTTTTTCAAGCTTTTGCTCAAACTCACTACTGCATTTTTTATACGTTTTGTTTTCGCCTAATTTAATTTTGTCGGCGTAACAACTTCCGCTGAAAACCAAGTCCCAAATTATTGATTTATCCATAAATACACCTCTAAAAATATTTTACCGCACAAATATGTGCAAGTCAAGTATTTTGCACAAATATGTGCGAAAATATATAGGAGGTGAATTTATGATTAACTATGGCGAGGCTTTGAGGGCGCAACGAGAAACGGCTGGACTGTCAACAGTAGAACTTGCAAAACAAATAGGTACTTCGCACCAAAATATTAGTCGATGGGAAAGCGGCAAGGTTTTACCTAATATTGATTTTTGCGTAAAACTTGCGGATTTCTATGGGATTACGGTTGACGAATTAATAGGAAGGAAAATAAGGTAATTTTTCCTTGAAATTATTTCTGGTTAAAAGCTATCAATATTCCTTATGAGAAGTGCGACTTGGCAACGATCGTTCTTTTTCTTTGCCTGAAATAATAATTGACTATCTTCGTTAAATAGGGTATACTATTAAAAGATATTTTTACAGTGAGGTCAAGGGGTATGAGGATAGGAATACTCACGTCGGGCGGGGACTGCCCGGGGCTTAACGCCGTTATTCGCGGGTTCGGCAAGTACGCGTTCGAGAACATAAAGAACGTGGAGCTTATCGGCATTGCCGACGGTTACGGCGGACTTATTCGCGGCGAGTGCCGCGAGATGAAGCCGAGCGATTTCACGGGCATACTCACGCTCGGCGGAACGATACTCGGCACGAGCCGTCAGCCGTTCAAGCTGATGACGGTAGAGGACGAGAACAGCGTGACGCGGCTCGATCTCATGAAAAAGAACTATAAAAAGATGGGGCTTGACTGCCTGCTAACGCTCGGCGGCGCGGGCACGCACAAGACGGCGGCGCTTCTTTCCGCCGAGGGCTGTAACGTTATCGGCTTGCCCAAGACCATCGATAACGATATTTGGGGCACGGACGTGACGTTCGGGTTCCATACCGCGGTCGACATTGCGACCGAGTGTATCGACCGCATTCACACGACGGCGGCGAGCCACGGGCGCACCATGTTCGTTGAGATCATGGGCAACAAGGCGGGCTGGCTCACTTTGTATGCGGGCATTGCGGGCGGCGCGGACGTTATTCTTCTGCCCGAGATCCCGTTCAATCCCGACAAGGTCGCAAAGGCGGTCGCGCGGCGCGCGGACGCGGGCAAGGCGTTCAGTATCGTAGCTATCGCCGAGGGCGCCATGTCGGTCGCCGAGAGCAAGATGAAAAAGAAAGAGCGTGCGGCGGCGCGCGGAAGCGATACGACCGCTACCAACGCGCTCGCCAAGTACGTTGCCGAAAAGGCGAACGTCGAAACGCGCGTCGTAGTTCCGGGGCATATCCAGCGCGGCGGCAGTCCGTCGGCGTACGACCGCGTGCTGTCCACGGCGTTCGGGTCGTATGCGGGCGAGCTCGCCAAAGAGGGGAAGTTCGGCGTTACCGTTGCGCTCGTGCGCGGCAAGGTCACGTATAACGCGCTCGCCGATATCGCGGGCAAGGCGAAGCTTGTTCCGCCCGAATGCCAAGAAGTGGCTGTTGCAAAGAGCATCGGCATTTCGTTTGGCGATTAATCAATTAAATATTAGCGAGGTTAAATTATGAAGTTTGCCGTAATAGACCTTAGCTCGACGGGCGTATCGATAGTGGTTGCTGAGGGCGAGAAAGAATCGGGCATATTTTCGCCCTTGTATAAAGAGCGCACGAACATAGCGGTCGCCGACTACTTCGACGGCAAGTCGATTTCGCGCCGCGGCATAGACAAGCTTGTCGACGCGCTTATCACCGCGCGGTCGACCTGCAAGGCGATGGGCGTTGACGAGTGCTATTGCATATCGACGGCGGCGCTCCGCAATATAGACAACATAAAAGAGGTCGCCGAAAAGATCCGTATGCGCACGGGCATAGTTATCAACTATCTCGACGGACCTACCGAAGCGTACTGCGATTTTGTGTCAAACCGCAAGTATGCCGCATACGATGAAGTTATACTTATCGACATAGGCGGCGGAAGCGTCGAGCTGTGCGATTTTTCCAAAGAGAGCCGCGACGAAATGGTATGCCTTGACTTTGGTCCTATCAAGCTCAGGAACAAATACGTTACCGACGTTTACCCGACCGAGGAGCAAGCCAAGCATATCAAAAAGTACGTGCGCAAAAAGACGGACGAGGGCTTGGGCGGAAAGGTCAAGTTCAAGACCGCCGTGCTCGTCGGGTCTATCAATGACGCGATATACTCGGTTTACCGCGAGTTCTGCGAAAAGGAGAATCTCGGCACCGATTTCGACTACGGCAAGTTCAAGCAGTTCTGCCGTTGGCTTATGACTTCGTCCGACCGCACGCGGCTCATCATGAAGGTTGCGCCCGAAAAGATTCACGTATTGCCCGTAGCGACTATCGTGCTCAAAGAATTGCTTAGGCGGTTCAAGCCCGAGAACGTGGTCATCAGCGACAGCGGCGTTAAGGAAGGGTATATGACCCTCGTCGCGACCGGCGCGGAAACGGGCGTGCCTATCGATCTTAAATCGACGGTGCCGACCTACGCACCCGTTGAGCCCGAGAAGAAGACTAAAAAGAAGAAACAATAATTAATTAGGTATTAATAATGGCGGACAGTGAAATCAAGTTCATAAAAGGCGAATACATGAACCGCGAATATTCGTGGTTACTGTTCAATAAGCGCGTGCTCGATCAGGCGGTGGATAAGACCAATCCGCTCTTGGAGCGTTGCAAGTTTTTATCGATATTCCATTCCAACCTCGACGAGTTTTTCATGGTGCGTATCGGCAGTCTGCAAACGGACGCGGGACTGGACAACGGCAAGGAGAACAAGACGGGGCTCACTTCGCGCGAGCAGGTCGAGGGCATACTCAAACTTGTTAAATCCGCGTACCGTGACGCCGACCGCGTGTATCTTTCGCTCAAAAAAGAGCTCAATAAAGCGGGCTTGCGCATAAAGGCGGGCGCGGAGCTGTCGCAAAAGCAATACGCCAAATGCAAGGACTATTTCGATAAGCACGTAATGCCGTTGCTGTCGCCCATGGTGCTCGACGCCAAGCATCCCATGATACGGTTCGAGAACATGAACTGCTATATGCTGTACGAGCTGACCAAGTCCGAGCGGCTCATGTACGGCGTTATGGCGATAAGTCCCAAGCTTCCGCGCGTGTTCCAGATCGACGGCGGAAAAAAGGTCAATATCATCACCGTCGAGGAGCTCATAAGGACTTTCGGCGGCACGGCGTTCGACGGCTATAAGATACGCAGTCAGGCGATGGTGCGGCTGACCCGCAACGCCGATTTCGACGCCAACGTGGATGCCGACATAGAACGCGATTTCGATTTTTCCAAGTTCCTCAAACAAAAGGTGGAGCTGCGCGGCACGCAGGACGCAGTTCGGCTTCAAATCGACGAGTGCTCCGACGGTATCAAGGCGTTCGTGCTTAAAACGCTCGGGCTCAAAAAGCAGTATTGCTTTACGACGGCGCACGCATTCGATTACAAGTTCATGAGCTCGCTTTCGGGGTATCTGCCTAAGGATACCGCAGACGCGCTTAAATACGCCAAGCCCCGTCCGCTGCCCCCGCCCGTTCCCGAGGGTGCACCCGTCATGCAGACGGTCATGAACCGCGATATTTTCATGGCGTACCCGTTCGACAGCATGGACACGCTCGTAAGGCTTCTTTTCGAGTGCACGGAAAGTCCGTCGGTCGCGTCGATCAAAATAACGATTTATCGGCTCGATCACCGTTCGCGCATTGTCGAAGCGCTAAAAAAGGCGAGCGAGAACGGCAAGGAAGTGACAGTCGTCATCGAGCTTTGCGCGCGGTTCGACGAGGAGAACAATCTGTATTTCTCTGAGGTTCTGCGCGAAGCGGGCTGTACGATAATCTACGGCATGGGCAATTATAAGGTCCACTCGAAAATCATTTCCATCGTGCTCACCGACGGCGACGATATCAAGTATATCACGCACCTCGGCACGGGCAACTATAACGAGGTCACTTCCAAGCTCTATACCGACCTTAATATCATTACGAGCGACGAGGCTATCGGGCGCGACGCGGTTGCGTTTTTCAGGAACATTGCGATTTGCAATACCGACTACGCCTACGAGAAGCTGCTCATTGCGCCCAAGTCGCTCAAAAACGGCATTATCTCGTACATAGAACGCGAGACCGAAAAGGCGAAAAACGGCAAGCCTGCATATATTAACGCAAAAATGAACAGCCTTACCGATAAGGCGATAATCGACAAGCTGATTGCGGCGAGCAAGGCGGGCGTTAAGATCAAGCTCGTTGTGCGCGGCATTTGCTGTCTTATCCCCGGCATTAAGGGCAAGACCGAAAACATCTCGGTCATTAGCATAGTAGGGCGGTTCTTGGAGCATTCGCGCATTTACTGCTTCGGCGACGGCGACGACCGCAAGCTGTTCATAGCGAGCGCCGACCTCATGACGCGCAACACAGATAAGCGCGTGGAGATAGCCACGCCCGTGCAGGATGAAGCGATAGCCGATAAGATCTATGGTATGCTTCAAGTCATGCTCGCGGATAACGTCAAGGCGCGCGAGCTCAACAATCGCGGCGAATACAAGGTGCGCGAGATCATCGGCGAAGAAGTGAACAGTCAGGAAAAGTTTTTGAAAGGTTAGAGAATAATAAATAATATATGTACGACGTTATAATAATCGGCGGCGGACCCGCGGGCGCGTCGGCGGCGCTGTACGCCGTGCGCGGCGGGCTGAAAGTCGCCGTTATTCACAATAACGCTTCGGCGCTTCATAAAGCCGAGCGTATTCAGAACTACTACGGCACAGGCGAGGTTTCGGGCACGGCTTTGTATGCAAGCGGTATCGAACAGGCGCGCTCGCTCGGCGCGGAGATAATAGAGGATCAGTGCGTGTTTGTTGCGCTCGCCGATATCGGTTTTACCGTTACGACGGCGAAAAACGAATATATCTCGCGTGCGCTCGTTATAGCGACGGGTGCGGCGCGCAAGACCCCGAACATAAACGGGCTTAAAAGCTTCGAGGGCAGGGGCGTCAGCTATTGCGCCGTTTGCGACGCGTTCTTTTACAGAAAGAAAACCGTCGCGGTGCTCGGCGCGGGCGAGTATGCGGCGCACGAGCTTGCTACCTTAAAAGCGGTAGTCGGTAAGACGTATCTTCTCACCGACGGACAAACGCCTAGCTTCGAGCCGACTGCCGACGGGGTTTACACAGCTAAGATAGCTGAGGTCGAGGGCGACGAACGGCTTAGCAAAATAGTTTTCGAGGACGGAAGCGAGCTTCAAGTCGACGGGCTGTTTATCGCGCTCGGTACTTTGGGCGGCGGCGGTCTTGCCGCGTCGCTCGGCATACTGACCGACAAGGCGACGGGCGCGATCAAGACCGACGAGCACGGCGCAACGAATATCCCTAACCTTTACGCAGTGGGCGACTGTACGGTCGGCGTTAAGCAGGTGGCGCGCGCCGTTGCGGACGGCATGGCAACGGGTTATCAGCTTGTTAAAACGTTAAAAGGCGGAAGCACGGCACAATGACCGATAGATCGACTTTGAACGGAATAAAGGCGGCGGTGTTCGATTTGGACGGCACGCTGTTCGACTCGGTCGGGCTGTGGCACAGGATAGACGACGAGTTTTTGGGTAAGCGCGGGTTCGTCCCGACCGACGAGTACAAGCACGGAATTTCCGCGCTCGGCAATCGTGAGGTTGCGCTGTTCACAATTAAGTTCTTCGGGCTGAAAGACACGCCCGAACAGCTGATGGATGAGTGGGCAGGCATGGCGCGCAAAGCGTACGCGCACTCGATACCGCTTTTGCCGCACGCGAAAGAATATCTCGACGAGTGCAAATGCGCTGGGCTTAAACTCGCGGTGGTGACAAGCCTTGCCGACGAGCTTGCCGAAGCGGGGCTTAAAAACAACGGCATATACGATATGTTCGACGAGATAGTCACCGCCGATAACTGCGGACTGAGTAAGTCGGCGGCGGAAATATATTTACATACCGCGCGCAATATCGGCGTTCAGCCGGACGAATGCGTGGCGTTCGACGACGTACTGCCTGCGCTCGTTTCGGCAAAGGCGGCGGGCATGATAACCGTCGCTATCGAGGGCAAAATGCTAAGTAGGCAAAAGGCGGCGGGGTTTGTCGATTACGTGATTCCCGATTTTTCGCACGCGCCGAAGTTGATTAGAAATTAGAAATGCCCTCATCCACCGCAAGCGGTCCCCCTTCCCCATTTGGGGAAGGCGAGAATAAGGTTAATTAAAAAAGCACGGCGTGTTTGCCGTGCTTTTTAGCTACGATTTATATTTGATTTCTGTCGCGGTGATCTTGCCGCCGCAGTCGGGGCAGGGCGCGCGCGCGGTCAAGCCC
This sequence comes from Clostridiales bacterium, assembly GCA_014799665.1. Lineage (NCBI taxonomy): Bacteria > Bacillati > Bacillota > Clostridia > Eubacteriales > Clostridiales bacterium. The sequence continues at coordinate 16,843 of JAAVHP010000027.1, read as the reverse complement.
TCGAACATGAAGCCCATATTCGCTTCGTTGACGAGCGTGAGCTCGCTGTTGCACGTTTGGCATTTCTGATTGAACATATACGTGCGTTCCTTTTTGTCCTCGACCGAACGGACTTTTAGGAACATACCCTGCGTGAGCTTTTTGCACTTGCGGCAGTAATAGATCGCATTGAACGCGATAAACCCGTCGCTGTTCAGTGCGTCCGACCACATAGCCATGCTCTTGTTAAGCCTGTCGATCTGGTCGGGCGTGTACTTGGCGTACAGCGCTTTCGTTTCCTCGGCGTTGAACAGAGTGAGCGATTGCCCGCACAGGTCGTAATTGATCATGGACAGTGCGTCGGCTTTGTTGATCGTCATGAACGACGTGCGCTGCGCCTCGCTCTTGTTCATAAGCATACGGTTGACCGCTTCGAGAAGCTTCTCGGCGTCGCGGTCGGGGAGTTTATCTACGGCGTCTTGGAGCGTGGCGATATCGCACGCGCCGATGGTGAACGTATGGTCCTTGCCGCATTTATTGCATTTGAATGTTACAGTCTTTACCATCACAGCCTCATTTACATAAATCTACAATTATATTATAACACGGTTGTTTGGATATTTCAAGCGTTTTTTAATTAAGCATGAAATTTGTTGACTTATTTCGGCGCAAAATGGTATAATGGAAGCGTGGAAACGAGCCGTATCGATAGACTTACGCCCGTAGCGCTGGCGTTTATAGGCGACGCCGTGTACACGCTGTACGTTCGCGAACGGGTATGCGCCGAGCACGACGGCGTGACGGGTACGCTTCACACCATGGTGTCCGCGGTCGTCAACGCCAATATGCAGGCTGCGGTGTTCGGCGCGCTCTGTGAAAGCGGCGAGCTGACCGAGGAAGAGAGCGATATCGCGCGTCGCGCCAAGAACGCGCATTTGCACTCGCGCGCCAAAGCCGCCGACAGCACCGCCTACCACAAGGCGACTGCGCTCGAAGCGATCCTCGGGTTCGTTCATCTTTCGGGCGACGGCGAACGCGAAAAGAGCTTGCTCGATAAGTGCTACGCGCTCGCTCAAAGGTTTTTGCAATCTCGTGCTTAACGCACAATTTACATAAAGGACAACGTTATGCAGGTCACACCCAAAGTAAAACTTATCCGCTACACCGCCGATCCCGAAGCCACCGTCGCGCTTGCCGCCAAGCTGTGCTATTCGGACAAAGAGCTCGACGAGCTCACCGACAATATTATGGCGGGCGATAACAGCACGTTTATCAATCGGCTCATGGATATGGGGCATCTTTCGCCCACCGAGCACGCGTCGTTTACGTTCTCGGTCGAGGGCGTGTCGCGCGCGTTCCTTGCGCAGATCACGCGCCACCGCATAGCGTCGTTCTCGGTACGGTCGCAGCGTTACGTGTCCGAAGCCGATTTCAATTACGTTATTCCGCCCGCGATCGCCGAGCTCGGCGAAGCGGCTGTCGCGCGGTATAAGGGTCAGATGGATACGATTATGGACTGGTACCACGATTGGCAGGGCGCGCTCGGCAGGGGCGAAAAGTCCAACGAGGACGCGCGGTTCATACTTCCTAACGCGTGCGAGACCAAGATGATAGTCACCATGAACTCGCGCGAGCTCATGCACTTCTTCGACCTGCGTTGCTGCAATCGCGCGCAGTGGGAGATCCGCAGCGTGGCGTGGCTCATGCTTAAAGAGGTGCTCAAAGTCGCGCCTAACCTGTTCAAGGACTGCGGTCCCGGCTGCTTGCGCGGCGCGTGCCCCGAAGGGAAAAAGTCGTGCGGCAAGTCTGCGGAAGTTAAAAAGCACCGCGACCAACTTCTTTAAGTAAAGAAGTTGGCAAGAAACCTTTAAGTTGAGAGCGTTTCGTTTCTTTAAAAATTACGTTTAGTCATTTTGAAAATTTTCGGTAAAAACGCCGTTTTGGAACGGCTTAACAGTGGCGGCGGGTTCATTCGCATAGAACTTCTCGACGGCGTAAAGGGCGACGGTCGGGTAAAAACAATACTCGATAAAGCCAAGGCGGCAGGCGTGCCTGTTCGGTTCGTCGACCGCAAAAGCCTCGATCGAGCCGCCGACGGTGCGGCGCATCAGGGCTGTATCGGGCACTGCACCGACTTTAAGTACAGCGAGCTCGACGATATACTGAGCGCTGCCCAAGAAAAAGGCGAGCCGCCGTTCATTATTATCCTCGACGGGATCGAGGACCCGCACAACTTTGGCAGCATTCTTCGAACGGGCGAGTGCGGCGGCGTTCACGGCGTAGTGATCGGCAAGAACAGACAGGTAGCCGTGACCGATACCGTTATCAAGGTCGCCGAAGGCGCGGCGGAATACGTCAAGGTCGCGCGCGTGGTCAATATCAACGACGCTATTCGAGAACTCAAAGACCGCGGCGTGTGGGTGTACGCGCTCGACATGGGCGGCGAGAATATTTACAACAGCAACCTAAGCGGACCGATTGCGCTCGTTGTCGGCGCGGAAGGTAAGGGCGTTTCGCGACTTACCAAGGAACTGTGCGACGGCGTGCTGTCGCTGCCTATGTTCGGCAAGATAAACTCGCTCAACGCGAGCGTTGCGGCGGCGCTAGGCATATACGCAGTAAAAAATTCGTAATAAATAACTTGTAAGGAGTTACAAATATCATGAGAAAACCGATCATCGCAGGAAACTGGAAAATGAACAAAACGGCGGCGGAGTGCCGCGAGCTCATAACCGCGCTTGCGCCCAAAGTAAAGGACGCTAAGTGCGACGTGGTCGTGTGCGTACCGTTTACCGATATTGCGCTCGCCGCGGAACTTTGCAAGAAAACCAATATTGCCGTCGGCGCGCAGAATATCGCGTGGGCGGAGAGCGGCGCGTTCACCGGCGAGATCTCGGCGGCAATGCTCAAAGAAGCGGGTGCGACCTACGTTATCATCGGACACAGCGAACGCCGTCAATACTTCGGCGAAACCGATAAATCGGTCAACGCGCGGCTTACCCGTGCGCTTGCCGACGGGTTGAAGCCTATCGTTTGCGTGGGCGAGCTTCTCGCCGAGCGCGAAGGCGGCAAGACCGAGGAAGTGTGCCGCACGCAGGTGGTCGGCGCGTTCGAGGGCGTGTCGGCGGCTGACGCTCAAAACGTAGTTATCGCGTACGAGCCGGTCTGGGCTATCGGCACGGGCAAGACAGCAACCGACGAGCAGGCTAACGAGACTATCGGATATATCCGCTCGGTCGTTAAAGAGCTTTACGGCGCGGCGGTCGCTGACGGTATGCGCATTCAGTACGGCGGCAGCATGAACGCCAAGAACGTGGCTGGACTCATGGCTCAGCCCGAGATCGACGGTGGGCTTATCGGCGGCGCAAGCCTTAAACCCGACGACTTCGCCGTTATCGTTAATACCGCTAAGTAAATTAGGTATTATACCCACGGAGCAAGCTCCGTGTCCGCGTGCTTTGCACGCTATTTCGCTACAAGCAGCGAAGTATAACACCTAATTTGTTCTCGTCGCATTTTTGCCCTTGCAAGCAAGCAAAAATACTCCTCGAATAATTCGGTCGATATTCGACAGAAAATATTTAATACTTCTTTTCACGGATAAATATACTAATTGAGGGCGGACGAGTTCTCCCTCGACGCGACAAATTCCTTTATACGGAAGGAGAATAACATGAACGCATTAATAATTCTTGACGGCTTCGGAAAAAACCCGAGCGAATACGGCAACGCAATCAAAAAAGCGAAAAAGCCGTTCTTCGACAGCCTTATGACAAAGTACCCGAACACGCTAATAAACGCGTCGGGCTACGCCGTGGGACTTCCCGAAGGTCAAATGGGCAACAGCGAGGTAGGTCACCTCAACCTCGGCGCGGGCAGGGTCGTGTATCAGGATATTACGACTATCGACGACGCTATCAAGAACGGCACGTTCAACGACAACGCGGCGTTCAACGAAGCGATAAATGCCGTTAAAGCTAACGGCAGCGCAATGCACCTTGTGGGATTGCTCAGCAACGGCGGCGTGCATAGCATGAACACGCACCTCTATGCACTCCTCGAACTGTGCAAGGCGCGCGGCCTTAAAAAGGTGTACGTGCATTGCATCACCGACGGCAGAGACGTTCCGCCCGACAGCGGCAGGGCGTTCGTGCGCGAGCTCAGCGACAAGCTTGAAGAGATCGGCGTCGGTGAGATAGGTACTATCGTCGGCAGATATTATTATATGGACCGCGACAACCGCTGGGAGCGCGTGTCGCGCGGCTATAACGCGGTGTTCGCCGGCGTGGGCAAGCATTTCAGCTCGCCCGATTCGGCAATGGCGTCGAGCTACGCTGCGGGCACTATGGACGAGTTCGTCGAGCCCGTCGTTATCGGCGACTACAAGGGCGTAAATGCGGGCGACGGCATGATATTCTATAACTTCCGCGCCGACCGCGCGCGCCAGATCTCGCACGCGATCACCGAGCCGGACTTCGATAAGTTCGAGCGCGTAGGCGGCTACAAAAAGATAACCTACGTCGGCATGACCCAGTACGACGTTACGCTCACCAATATTCTGACGGCGTTCCCGCCGAGACATCTTAAAAACACGCTCGGCGAATACCTCGCCGTCAAGGGCTTGAAGCAGGCGCGCGTTGCCGAAACCGAAAAGTACGCGCACGTGACCTTCTTCTTTAACGGCGGCGTCGAGCAGCCCAACGAGAACGAAACCCGTGTGCTCGTCGCAAGCCCCAAGGTAGCGACCTACGACCTTCAACCCGAAATGAGCGCCTACGAGGTCGCCGATAAAGCGGTCGAACAGGTCAAGAGCGGCAAGGACGTTTTAATACTCAACTTCGCCAACTGCGACATGGTTGGGCACACTGGCGTATTCAACGCGGCGGTCAAGGCGGTCGAAGCGGTAGACGAGTGCTTAAAGAAAGTCGTTGAAGCCGTTTGGGCGACGGGCGGCACTGCGATAGTCACCGCCGACCACGGCAACGCCGAGGTCATGCAGTTCGAGGGCGGCTCGCCTTGCACCTCGCATACGACCAACCTCGTTCCGCTTATCGTTGCGGGCGAGAAGTACGTCGGCAAAACGCTCAAAAGCGGCAAGGCGCTCTGCGACGTCGCGCCTACTCTGCTCGATATAATGGGCGTGGAAAAACCCGCCGAGATGACGGGCGAGAGCATTATAAACAATTAAGAATTATGGCGGCTTTACCGATAACTTCGGCAGAGCCGCTTTTTTATCAATTGTAAATCAAAACATATAGTGTTTTTGCAAAAATATTTTAATAAAAATTTTTCAAAAAAGTCTTGACAAAAGGAAAATTATACGATATAATTCTATTCCAATATGGGAGGTGTATCAAAGAATACTTATAGTTTTAGAGTTGATTAGTTTATAGGAATATAAATGTATCAATTTTGTTTAATTGTTTTTTAGGTTAGAGTTACAAGCACAGCCGAATAATCGCCTATATTAAATATAAACGATTATTCAGAATAAGTTCGAATTAAATAAATATTATGCGCAGGCGCAAAAAATTAAACCCGTGAATATCGGTCGTTTTTAACGACTGAGTTTTTGGGCTCTTTTGTGCTCTTTTGCGCAAAGGAGTTTTATTATGGAAAAAGAATACACACCGTTATATCCGCTTACTCAAGGCATCGTCAATATCACGGGCGAAATCACTTCCGAAAAGGCGGAGTCTATCGTCAACCAAATGCTGTACCTCGATAAAACGGGGCACGACCCGATCATTCTCATGATCGACAGCCCTGGCGGCAGCGTGTCGGCGGGTTTCAAGATTTACGACACTATCAATTCCGTGCGCGCAAAGGTTCGTACTATCGCCGTCGGGCTTGCCGCGTCGATGGGCGCGTTTTTGCTCTCGGCGGGAACTTACGGCGAGCGCATGGCGTACCCCAACGCCGATATTATGATCCACCAACCGTTGTGCGGTATGGAAGGTCAGGCGTCCGACATAGAAATACAATGGAAGCACCTGCACCGCATTAAGCAAAAGCTTAATCATATCCTTGCCGAGAACACGGGCAAGCCCGTCGAAACGATTGCCGCCGATACCGACCGCGATTACTTCATGACCGCCGACGAGGCGCGCGAGTACGGTTTAATAGATACCGTTATACAGACGACAAATAAAGCAAAGCGAGGTAATTGAAAGTACATTCATCGCGGGATACGGGCTACGTTTGGTTCGGCGGCTTGGTCATGTAGGTGGGTACTCCCGTCGCCGCCTCGCGAACTGTTACCCGTCTGCCGCGCGATTGTACTTTCAAAAAAGGAGGTAAAATAAGATCATGCAATACATAAAAGAAAGGGCGTTATACTACACGCTGTTTATATCGGAGCTTACGGGCGACGCGCCCAGCAAGGTTTTCGTCGCGCTTGCGCCTATATTCCTGCTCAAAAAGACGGACGCGGCAATGCTCGGGCTTTTGTCCGACGAAACGCTGTGCGCGCTGTCGAGCGCGGCGTCGATAGAGATATACCGTAATTATATCCGTGCGTTCTGCGGCAATAAGAACGCGTTCGGGCGGTTGCCTGACGAGCAACGCGCGCTCGAAATAAAGAGCGGCGTTATTAAGGCGGCATCCGAGTTCGACACTGCGTTCGCCACAAACCGACTTATGGTACTTGCCGAAAACTACGACAGGCTCAAACTCGGCGTGGTGTACGCGCTCGCGCTGTTCTATTGCAACCGCGAAGCGGGGCGCACGGTCACGCAGCTTTTGCAGCGCGCCGCCGCCGACGCGGACGGTATCGACGCGTGCGTTGCGCTCATGTATCTGGAAAAGAATACCGCGGGCGAGCGGTTCGCTTACCTTAAAGCCAATCCCGCGTTCGAAATGTATCCCGATCTTAATAAGGCGCTCGCCAAGCGTTACGGGCTCAAAGATGCGCCTTCTACCAAGGGCCTATGGGAGGTGTACCATGGATAACGAAAAGAAAACTCTTTCGGGCAAGGAGTGGGATATCTTTTGCGAGATAGCCCGCAACGAGCCCAACAAGGAGCATACCGAGCTCAGGTCTGTGGCGCAGGCGGCGGCGAGCGAGCTTTACTGCACATACCGCTACGGCGACACGCCGCCCGAGGACGCGCGCGGTTGCACGCTCATGTCGTTCCGTAACACGCAGGGCGAGCTCATGATCACCAAGATGAAACAGCGCAAGCACGAGCTAGTGGTGGCAATGTCGGGCGCGGGCAAAACGCAGGGCTGTATACTCAACGAGGCGCTCAATATGGACGGAAAGACCTCGTACATATTCACTGATCCCAAGGGCGAAGTGACCGAGCGCACGTACGAGTACGCAGTAAAGCGTTACGGCAAGGACAACGTTATAATCGCCAACTATATGCAACCGCAGTTCTCGCACGTAAAGATCAATCCGCTTATCAAGCTCGCGCGGAAATGGCTCATGGTCGAGAACGCGCCCGATCATATCAAGCGACAGGTGCGCGACAATATAATTACCGAGATAACCAAGTTTTTGGAAGTGACATTTGTCATTAAATCGGTCAAGGATCCGACCTGGGAAGAAACGGCGCGCAACTTTATTTTCGCCATAATCATGGGGCTGATAGAGGATCTCACGCTCACGCCCGAACAGGAAGCGTCGACCCGTCGCGTGCGCACATACCCCGAGCAGGTCAATTTTGCGACAGTGCTCAAAATCTTCAATTCATTCTCGTGGGAACGGTCTATGGAAGATCACGGGTTTTTGAGTAAGCGCGAACACCGCTCGCTCGCATACCAGAACTCCAAGGCGGTCATCAACAACGCCAACAATACTCGCGCGAACTACCTTCAATTCGTAGAAAATTTTCTTCGCCCGTTCGTCGAGCCCAAGATCAACCAAATGTCGAGCAACGACACGTTCGACTTCGAGAGCATGGCTACCACGCCCAAGGTGCTGTTCGTCATTTACGACCTAAGCGACGTTAATGTGCGCGAGTGGGTGAACAACGTTTTGGCGGACAGCCTGCAAACGCTTTTGGCGTTCAGCCACAAGACTTCCAAGCCCTTCGACGTGCCCGTCGTGTTCGCGTGCGACGAGTTCCCGTCGCTCCAACCGCATAAGATCTATCCCACAATACTCGAAACCGGCAGGGGATCGAATTTGTTCATGATGCTGTCGGTGCAGTCGCTCAGCCAGATCCAAGCGCGCTATCCCGACGACTACGTATCCATGCTCGAAAACTGCGCCGTGCGCGTGTTCCTCGGCACTAACGACACCAATACCGCCAAGGCATTTATAGACAACATGGGACAGACGACAGTGCCGAGCGCGAGCGCGTACTTGCACGGAAGGTACTCGTCCGAGGCGGTCAACGTCGTTACGACGGACGAGCTAATGCACCGCATGAGCTACGGCGAAAGTTATATTTGCGTCGACCGCGAAATGCCCATACACGGCAACTACGAACTGTACTACTCTACGCCGGAGTACACGGCAAACGGCATGACGCCCAACGACAGCCACGGACCGCTCACGCTAATTCAAGCGCCGAGCGAATACTACGCGAGCTGGTTGGATGGCGACGATGACGACGATGATGAAGACGATGACGACGGACCGTTCTTCCGCCACAGCAAGCCCAAACCGTACGGAAAAAAGAAAGCCGAGTATAAGCCCGGACCTAAGCCGATTAAGCCTAACGAGTTCAAGGACTTGTACAAGGACCTATACGACCCGAACGTGGTCGATACCGCTTTCGAAAAGCCGTACGTAGAGCTTTTGGTCTATCCCGAAAGTAAGGACACGCGGTGGAAGGAAGCAGGCGCGGACGGAATACTCGTTGCCGGCGGCGCTCGTCCGACCTACTCGGTGGTCATAACCGAAAACAAAGGAGTTCAGCGCCCGCACGAGTTGGCGATAGTCGCGTGCGCGATCGACAAGCCTATCCGCGAGACGCTCGCGCTCGTTACGGGAAGCTTGCCCGTGCGCGTGTGCGGCGGACTGTCCCTTATCAAGGCGACGCGCGTTATCCGTGCGCTCCGCGAGTGCAAGATAGAAGCGGCGCTCGTGTACGACCTGCCGTACGGCGAGATAACCGACGTCGATAAACGCTACAACACTGCCGACAATCCCGACCGAAAGTGCATGGATATTATCGAGCTTGTGGCGGCGTTTGACAGAACGCAAACGCGTCAGCAGGCGATAGAAAAGGCGAAAGAGCTCGCCGCGCTCGCCAAGGAGCAGGGCTTACCGCAAAAAGAGCAGGAAATCTACGACCGCGTAGTTACCGAGTTCGAGAAATCGTCCGACCGCGATTTCGAGATTATGCGCGACACGCTTGCGATTATGGCGGGGTGATGGGGAATTAGGAATTAGAAATTAGGAATTAAAGGTGATATAGCTCGACTACCCGAAAAAGCCACCCTCCCCTTTGGGGGAGGGGTAGGGGAGGGGCATAGCGAAAACGTTGGTAATTGCAGTAAACTACAATAACGAACAATCCCATTATGCCCCCACCACCGCGAGCGGTCCCCCTCCCCAAAGGGGGAGGTTAGTAAAGCGCGTTCGGCTTTTACTTTCTTAATTACCCCATAGGGGTCGATCCCTAATCCCTTTTCTCTATTTTTCCCAAATATCTTGACAAACCACCGCGTATGTTTTATACTATATAAACTACTACAATAGTTGGAGACAGTGATGAAGAAGTGCAACAATTGCGGACACGAAAATAGCGACGACGCGTTGTTTTGCGGCAAGTGCGGGCAAGGTCTTACCGAAGATAAGCCCGAGCTTTGCTCTGTGTGCGGCGCGCCTATTGTTAAAGGTATGCGCTTTTGCGTTAAGTGCGGACACGACAAAAACGCGCCCTCCCCTCTGAAAGAATACTGCGCCGTATGCGGTGCGGAGATAAAAGAGGGCGGGAAATTTTGCTCCAAGTGCGGACATAGCACAACGCCCCCGCCCCAAAAGATTTTCTGCGCTATTTGCGGCGCGGAGATAGAGGGCGGCGAGGACTTTTGCTCCAAGTGCGGAACCAAGGTCGGCACCGAGCCCTACCGTGGCGAGCCTATAACCGATTTCTCGGCATACGAAAGATGTCCCGACTGCGGCGCGGTCCTCGAAAAAGACAGCGCGTTCTGCTTGTCCTGTGGACGCAATCTTTCGAGCGGTAAAGGCGTATCTTCCGCGAAAAAGAGCGGTGCGGCGAAAGCTAATGTGCGCGCTAAGTTCGACAAGCACTCGCACTATATAGTAAATGCGTTTATTATCGCGCTCGCGGTCGCGATGATTCTTATATCGTTATTATGTCCGGTTAAGATTGCAATGCCTGCGCCTGACCTTAACGATTTGATTTCGAGTTCGAGCTACGAGGACGTCGATTGCGAAATGATGGAAATATCGCAAAGCCCGTGGCAAATCTTAGGCGCGCTCAAATACGTATCTTTCGATATGAAAGATAAAGACGCTCAAAAGACTATCGACGATTTCGAAAAGGAAATGAACGCTGCGGCAACCGCCACCGAGAAGGAATTTAAGAAGTGGTATGAGATCCATGAGAACACCGCTACCGTACAACAAGCGTTAGACAAGCTTTACGAGATTACGGCTAAATATATGTCCGATATAAATCTTCTTGGTTGGGAATTTGTATATACTGCCGTAGGTGCGGCGGACTATTACACCGACATTAAGAACTTCGAGAAAAATCATACCGACGAGCTTATCGTCGAGCGTGATGAAGCAATAGTCACGCTTATAGCATCGCTCGTTGCGGTAGGTTTACAGCTCGGCATAGCCGCAGTATCGCTTGTATTCCTTATACTTGCAATCGTTGGCATGATCAAACGCAAAAAGTTCGGCGTTATAGCTATGTCGGCAGTTATTATGCTTATGGCGGGAATAGGTTTGATCGCTCTGTCGGTTGCACCCGTTTTAGCGCCGTCCGGTGCGTTGCTCGTGCTCGCGATTATTGCGGCGGTATCCTTCTTTGTATTCGGGCTTACCCGTGCGATTCTCGACGGAAAGAGTCCGGTGTTTATCGCCAAGCGCGTTATAACCGCAGCGTTTGTATTGCCCGCATTCTTCATGCTATGCACTCATTTTATTAAAATTACCGAGATTACGGAAACAAAGTCGTCGACTAGCGCCGTCAGACTTAAATCGCCGCTCGGCTACGTGTTTGGCACGATTATAAGCACATTAGAGATAGGGAAGATAGGAAGTTCAAATGTCATTTATTCAAGCGCAAGCACGGTTAACGGTATAGTGACATTTGCGCTCGGCATACTGTCGGTAATTTTCCTGCTTGTCACGGCGTTCATCGCATTACGCAAGCTCGCGTATAAAACCGAAAAGAACGACAGGTTCGATACGTTTGCGCTCATTTCTTCGATACTTCTTATCGCGCTCGCTATCGCGCCCGCTATTATCGGCGCGGTAGATAAAGAAGCGCTTATATCGGGTTCGGATGCCGGTATTCAGTACAAATTTGCGGCAGGCGCGCTCGTGTACGTTTCTATGGCGTTCGCCATCGCTGCGTTCGTGTTCGAGCTTATATTTAACGCGGGGCGTTTTGCGAATAGACCGAAGCCCGTAACCGCGCCCGCTTCGCCTGCGGCACCTGCGACGGAAAGCGCACCGCAAGCGGAAACTTCGACTACGGTCGAAACCGTGACAACGACCGAAACCGTAACGGTCACCGAAACCGCGGCGACTGTTCAGCCGAGCGAGGAAAAAGCTCCCGCTGCGCCCGTAGACGAGCTCGCCGAGCCGACCGTCACGCCGACGGACGCGCAGGTCGAGCCGAACGTGCCCGAACAGCCCGAGGCAGTGGTTATCGAGCCGCAAGCGGAAGTCGAAGCGGCAAACGAGGAACCTAAGCTCACTACGCCCAAGGCGCCCGCCACCAAAACGGGCACGGCTAAAAAGCCCGCGCCGAAAAGCACGGGCAACAAAAAGCCGACGGCTAAGAGCACGGCGGGCAAGAAACCGTCGACCGGCACCGCCGCCAAAAAATCGACGAGTGGCACGACCGCCAAAAAGTCGACCGCCAAGAAACCGGCGGACAACCAAAAAACCGAATAAAAATAAGCCCAAGCACGAAGAAATGCTTGGGCTTTTCTATTGAAATTTTACTTATAAATTAAAGCTTAAAGCCTTTCATGACCGCTTCGAGGTTGCCTGCGTCGGACACGTAGAACTCGGTAGCGTGTAAATGATTTAACAACGCTTGTATCACGATCGCGCCGTAGGCGAGCGTATCGGCGCGCTTTTCGCACACGGGGCGAAGGGTAGAGAGCCGCTCGCTCATACATATCGGCATAAAGTCGTCCAGCTCGCGCGCGGTGAACTTAGTTGTTACCGCTTTTTTGTCGTACACTCTAAGATTTAGTATTCCCGCGGCGATAGTGCACGCGCTACCACCCGACATAACCACCGCGCGGCGGGGAACTGCGCCGTACTCCTCGACCAGGCTCGGCATTTCGTCTATCGCTCTGCGGTAGTTGCCGCTATATCTGTTTTTCATTACGACCGCGCCGAGCGGCAGGCTTTTTATATAGTCGGGGGTCTTGCCGTCGGGCGAGGAGATGACTTCCAAGCTTCCGCCGCCGAGATCGCAAACCGTAACTGCGCCGTCGGGCTTGTCCGCGCCGAACAGCGCGAGCGCCGCTTCCTGCTCGGGCGAGAGCAGCTTTATTTCGAGTCCCGTTTTTTCTTTTACCGTTTTTATGAACTCCGCGCCGTCGGCAGCTTTCCGCACCGCTTCGGTAGCGAAGGGGATGACCTCATCGCAACCGTGTTCGCGGCAGGACTTTGCGTAACGATCGAGCGCGTCGAGCGTTGCCGCAATTCCCGCGGGCGACAGCCTGCCCGTAGCCTGTATGCCGTCGGCGAGCTTTGTGATCGTCGATATGCTTTCGCCGTTCGGGAGAGCCAATCGAATTGAGTTAGAGCCTATGTCTATTGCTGCGCGCATTGTTATTTCCTTTTAAAGAAGTAAACCCGCCTTTGACGTGCGGGTTTATAATGATTATTATTCTTCTTCGCTGCCGCCGATAACGATTTCGCCGCGGTAGGTCATGTCCAGCCATTCGCGTGCATATTCCTCGACGAACTCGGTCGACGAGCAATACTCGATCATGTCGGCGTTGGTCGCGATTATCTGTTCGAGCTGAGCGTTCTGCTGCTCGAGCGCTTTCTTGCGGCTGTTCACCGCGCCCAGCCTTACGAGATTGACTATGAGCGCGATCACCAAAAGTACCATGAACAGCGTCATTGCCGCAACCAGTATGTTGCGCTTCATAACGCTATTGTTCGCGGTCGTGCCGCTCGTTCTCGGCTTTTCGGTGTTCTCGACTTTTTGTTTCTTTGTAGCCATACGCTAATTTTACCACCCGAAAAATATAATGTCAAGTGTAATTTGATTTAACAGATTATTTAAGCCGCGCTTTTACTTCTTTGAGCCTGCGGATAGCTTCGGTCTTGCCGAACAGCTTTACCATTTCCGCGCCGCCGCCAGGGGTCGCCGCCGCGCCCGTGAGCGCAATGCGGTGTATCCACAGCACCTGACCTTTCTTCAAGCCCTTGCTCTCCGCTAGCTTTTCGAGCTCGGCGTTGAGGTCGTCCGCCTCGGTCGCTTTTATACAGTCGTCGATAAGCTCTTTCGCCATGTCGACCGTCGTTTTCCACTTTTTATTGACGAACAGTTCGAGGTCGAACCCGTCGAACGCGTCGAGGAACGCCGCGCGCTCTTTTATGTCCGCAAGCACCTCGCAGCGCGACTGCAAAAGCTCCGAAAGGTACTTATAGTCGATATTCTTGCCGGGGCAGTACTGCTCGTAGAAAGGAAGCGCCGCCTCGTGGAATTCGTCGACCGAGAGTTCCTTAATATACAGCGAGTTGAGCCAGCGCATCTTGGTTTCGTCAAATATGGACGACGACTTTTGCAGGCCTTCTATCGAGAAGCTGTCTATAAGCTCATCCATCGACATCTTTTCGATGTTGTTTTTGGGGTTCCAGCCGAGCAATGCAATATAATTGACGATGGCGTGGGGAAGGAAGCCTTTGCGCAAAAAGTCCTCGAAGCCTGCGTCGCCGTCGCGCTTAGAAAGCTTGTGCCGCTCGTCGCGCATTATCGGTTGAAGGTGAATATACACGGGGCGTTCCCAGCCGAGCGCGTCGTACAAAAGATTGTACTTGGGCGTGGACATTAGGTATTCCACACCGCGTATGCAATGGGTGATCCCCATAAGGTGATCGTCGATAACGTTTGCGAAGTTGTAGGTCGGCATACCGTCGGACTTGATGAGGATATTGTCCTCCAAATCCTTGAACTCTACGGTCACGTCGCCGAACACCTCGTCGTGATAGGTGGACGAGCCGCTTTCGGGAATGTTCTGGCGGATAACGTACGGCTCGCCGCGCGCTATGCGTTCTTGCGCTTCCTTCTTGCTTAGTTTAAGACAGTGCTTGTCGTACTTGGTCGCGCCCTTCTCGTGAATCTCGTTGAGCCGCTCTTTGGTGCAGAAGCAGTAGTACGCGTCGCCGCTGTCAATAAGCTTTTGCGCGTAGTCGAGGTATATCTGTTTGCGCTCGGACTGAACGTACGGACCGCAATCGCCGCCGACGATAGGACCCTCGTCGTAGTGAATGCCCGCCTTGTCGAGCGCCGAAATTATAATATCCACCGCACCCTCGACCTCGCGGGTCTGGTCGGTGTCCTCTATGCGAAGAATAAATTTGCCGCCGTGCTTTTTGGCGAAAAGATAGGCGTAGAGCGCGGTGCGCAGACCGCCTATGTGTAGGTAGCCCGTGGGGCTTGGTGCAAATCTTGTGCGAACCATATTCTCTCCTTGACAATCGGTTTTGCTCTTGGTATAATATCCATAATATTATAATGTTTTTGTTTGCAAATAGCAAGTAAAAAGGAAGTGTTATGGACGAAAGGTTATCAAAAAACATACTCGACGATCTCGCCGAAATCGTGGCTATTCCCAGCGTTTACACAACCCCCGAAGAAGGCGCGCCTTACGGTAAGCCCTGCCGCGACGCGCTCGATTGGTTCGTGAAAAAGGCTAGGGGCTACGGGCTTAAAGCCGATATAATAGACGGCGCGTGCGCTTACGCCGAGGTCGGCGAGGGCAAGGAGTGCATAGGCATTCTCGCGCATCTTGACGTTGTGCCCGCAGGAAACGGCTGGGCGACCGACCCGTTCAAGATGGTCGAGGAAAACGGCAAGGTGTACGGCAGGGGCGTGGGCGACGACAAGGGCTCGGCGGTCGTGTGCTTGCACGTGCTCAAAACGCTCAAAGAGAACGGGCAAAAGCTCAAACGACGCGTGCGGCTTATCGTCGGCGCGGATGAGGAGCGCGGCAGCTCGTGCATACGCACCTACTTATCAAGCGGCGGCGAGGTCCCCGCTATGTCGTTCGTGCCCGACTCGGAGTTCCCGATCATCAACAGCGAAAAGGGCATAACGCATATTGTGTTCTCGTTCAAGGACGAAGCGCTCACGAATAATATCGACTATATCGACGGCGCGGCGTGTGCCAACGCGGTGCCCGACCGTTCGACCGTTAAAATAATAAAGGACAGCCCGCTCTACAACGCGCTTTATAAAGCGTGCGGCGGCGCGCCCACCGCCGAGATCTTCAAGACCGCTCCGCTCGCCGAGCGTATCGTGTCCGACGGCAACGGCTTCGGCGATTTCGAGATAGTAAACGCGGCGGACGGCGTTCGGCTGACCGCAAACGGCACGGCGGAGCACGCGTCCACGCCCGAAAAAGGGGATAACGCGTTGTGGAAAACTCTGGGCGTTCTCGAAGCGCTTAACGGCGTTATCGGCTCTAAGTATTTACCCGCTATTTACGAAAATATGTGCACGACGCTCGCCACCGAAAAGCTCGGTATTTATATCGACGACGAAAAGAGCGGCGACACGACCATGTGCTTGTCGCAGGCGTGGATAGAGAACGACACGCTTTGCCTTATGGTTGATTACCGCTTGCCGCTCGGTCAAACCGCCGAGGCTGTGGCGAGTGCGGTCTGCAAAAAGCTCGGTTGCACGGCGGATATCAAGTCGTACGCCAAGAACCTTTATATTGACGAGAACGCGCCGCTTATCAAAACGCTTCTCGGCGTGTATAGGCGGATCACGGGCGACATGACGGCGCCCATCAAGTCGGGCGGCGGCACGTACGCGCGCGAGCTTCCCAACGCAGTGGCGTTCGGCTGCACGCCTATCGATTTGGATATAAATATGCACCGCGCCGACGAGAACTTCCCCGTTGCGCAGCTTTTCAAGAACTACGAGATATATCTCGCGGCAGCTGTCGAGCTTGCCAACTTATAACCCGAAAAATTTACCGTGTTTTTGCACACACTATCCGTATAGATAAAGGAGATACTATCATGATAAAACTCAACCCCACCGTGGAAGAATTTAACGATATTACCGCTAGCGGCAAAACGCTCGTGGACTTTTGGGCGAGCTGGTGCGGCCCGTGCCGTATGCAAGCGCCTATCGTGGAAAAGCTAGCCGAAACCACCGACGTAAAGGTCATAAAAATCGACGTCGATCAAGACGATATCCTGCCTATGGATTTTCAGGTGAGCAGTATTCCCACACTCGTGCTGTTCGAGGACGGTATCGTCGTGGAAAAGTTTATAGGACTTACCGATATCGACGAAATAAAAAAAGCGTTCGGAATATAAAATTGTTTGACAATTTATCGAATTTTGTGATAAACTGTAAAAACCTATATTATTAAGGTTAGACAAAGGCGTCATGGGGGATTTACCATGGCGTTTTTTGTTAAAAACAAAGAAAATCCCCCCTATTAAAGGAGCAAGAGTTATGGACGAGAGCAAGAAACGCAAAAAGAAAGCGCTAGG